>JAIRTF010000286.1 GCA_031255075.1 Bifidobacteriaceae bacterium
GGCATTCGCCTGCTGGGGGTCCTGACCATGGCGGCTGGGGCAGCCGTGGCTTGGCAGGTGCGCCCGCCCCGGCGCGGCCGGGCTGCCTGGGCCGGCTGGCTAGGCCTCGGCGGCTCCGCCGCCATTCTCGGCACCGCCGGTTGGCTAGGCGCCTTCGGCCCCGCCAAACCCGCCACCCCACCCACCGAGACGACCAACTAGGTAGCGCGGTTCAGGCTGCGCCGGCCGGCGGGGATCAGCCGGGCGGAGTTCAGCACAAATGCTGTCTCTGAGCCAACGTGGATGAACGCGGCCAGGACCGGGCTGAGGAACCCTAAGGAAGCCAAGGTCATGCCGACCAGGTCAACGGCAATGGTGCCGATGAAGTTGAACATCACGATTTTTCGCGCGCGACGCGCCGTGTGAATCGTCAGAACCAAATCGTGAAGATCAGAACTGATCAAGATGACATCGGCGCTGTCTTGGGCGATATCGGTACCTGACCCCATCGCGATCCCAACGTCGGCGCGAGCCAGCGCCGGAGCGTCGTTGATTCCATCGCCCACCATTGCCAAGCGGTGCCCGGCGGCGCGTTCGGCATCGATCGCGGTCAATTTCTGGTCTGGCAGGAGACCGGCGCGGACGTCGTCAATGCCGAGCCTGGCGGCGACGGCGCGGGCGGACGGCTCCGAGTCACCGGTGATCATCAGCGTGCGCAGACCGCGCCTATGCAACTCGGCCACCGCGCTCTTGGCAGATTCGCGCAGCGTGTCGGCCAACAGAATGGTTCCGGCATATTCGCCGTTAATGCCGACGTGGACCGGTGTCGCCGCGCCCTGGCCGGCGATCTGTTCGGGAGCGCCGGGAACCAGCGTCGGGTTGCCGGCGGCCACCCGCTTGCCGTCCACCACGGCCACCACGCCAAGGCCAGGCTGATACTCGAAGTCTTTCGCCGGCTCGATCGGTAGGCCCTCTTCGCGGGCGTGCGCCACGACCGCCTGACCCAAGGGGTGCTCCGAATACGCCTCAGCCCCGGCAGCCAGACGCAGCAGCTCCTGTGGGGCGATGCCGCGCGTCGAGCAGACATCAACCACAGCCGGGCTGCCAGTGGTCAACGTGCCCGTTTTGTCGAAAACGACTGTGTCGACCGCTGAAAGGGCTTCGAGGTGAGCGCCGTCCTTGACGAAGGCGCCGGTCCGGGCGATCCGCGCGATGGCAGCCAGCGCCGCCAGCGGAGTTCCCGCGACAATTCCGCAGGCGCCTGCCACGACAACTACTGCGATTGTCGAGGTCAGGTCCCGCGTGATCAGGTAGGTGATGGCAGCCCCGGCCAGGGCCAGGTAGATCAACCAGGCGGCCAGCCGATCCGCCAACCGCTGAACGGGTGGCTGAGAGGATTGAGCCAGCCGTACCGCCTCGACAATCCGCCCGTAGGAGGATTCCGTCCCGACCCTTTCGGCGCGCACCTCAACAGCGCCAACCTGGTTGATAGAGCCGGCGAAGACTTCGGATCCTGGCGCGATGTCGACCGGCAGGGACTCGCCTGTGATTCGCGATTGGTCAGCGGTTGACCGTCCAGAGATGACAACCCCATCGACGGGCACTCGGCCGCCTGGCCCAACCACGATCACCTGCCCAGGCGAGACCTCTGCTAATGCGATCGCGACTACCTCGCCACCTTCGCGGACCTGCACCGTTTCCGGCAGGAAGGTCATCAGATCGGTCAGGGCGTCGCGCCCCCGGTCCATCGAGAGGTCTTCAAGGATCTCCGCTGCCAGAACGAAGGCCGTGATCACCAGGGCTGTAGCCCATTCGCCAATGGCCGCGGCCGCGGCGATGGCAATGAGCATCGAGAGTTCCATGCTCATCCGCCGCTGCCGGACATCCTCGAAAGCCTCAACCAGAATTGGCCAGCAGCCAACGATCAGTCCCGCTACGGCCAATAGCGGCACCCTCGGACTGGGCCAAGTCACCCCAAGCGCCACGGCGGCCGCGCAAGCGCCTACCAGGCTCGCCCGGGTCAGGTCGCCCCGGTCCACCTTTCGCCACAGGCTCGCGCCAAACTTCTCTTGGGCAGGGCGCGCTAAGGGTTGGCCGATGCCGCTCACAGGCTTACGCTTCCTTCGGCCGTTTCGAGGCCGGCTGTCCGCCCATCTGCCTTCAGGTGGTGCGGTGGCACCCGGTGAACTACATGTTCGGCCTGGAATACCGCATGGTTGACCAGTTCGCGGGCATGATCATCGATCAAGGAGTAATACACCCGGACGCCCTGTTGCCTGGCTTGGACAATCTTGCCCCAACGCAGTTTGGCGAGGTGCTGGGACACAACTGTCGGCGATTTACCAACCTGCTCCGCCAACTCGCCCACCGGCTTTTCCCCTTCACACAAGGCCAGGATGATCCGCACCCGCGTGGCGTCAGATAGCAACGAGAACACCTCGGCCGCCAGGTCCGGGTACTGGTTCTCGGGCCCAAAGATGCATCCCTTATTATCTTCACCCATACTTAGATACTAAAGCACGCTCCTCGGTCCACCGAACCCTGTCTCTTCGGCCGCCAGAGCCCACCAGCGACATCGGGCGCGGGGGAGTGGGGCCGCCGGGATTGGCCTTTGTGGGGGGCTGGGGGTTATGGTTGGGGGGTTATGCGTTCAAGCAACCTGCTGCTTCTGAGCCGCGACAGGGCCTAGTTTGGTCGGCTTCCCTGGCGCGGAGT
>JAIRTF010000227.1 GCA_031255075.1 Bifidobacteriaceae bacterium
GGGAAGGTGAACACCCGGCCGGAGGCATCCCCGGAGGTCATCACCTCGATGTAGGCCCGGTTGATCATGTCCATTTCCACCTGCAGGTCACCGTAGCGGAAATCTTGGGCCTGACCAGCAATGATGGGATGTTCTTTGGCCAGGTCCTCAGGGCAGGTCCAATCGAAGGTCAAGTTGGTGAACGGTGTTTGGGTGCCCCAACGAGAGGGCACGTTCAGGTTGTAGACCAACTCTTGGACACATTGGAGGACCTGTTCATAGGTCATCGAATCGATGCGCACAAACGGCGCCATGTAGGTGTCAAAGGAGCTGAAGGCTTGGGCTCCGGCCCATTCGTTTTGGAGGGTGCCCAGGAAGTTGACGATCTGCCCCACCGCGGAGGAGAAATGTTTGGGCGGTGCCGCGTCCACTTTGCCGGGCACGCCGTTGAGTCCTTCTTGCAGCAGAGTCCGCAGCGACCAACCGGCGCAGTAGCCACTCAGCATGTCCAGATCATGGATGTGCAGATCGCCTTCGCGGTGGGCCTGGCCAATCTCTGGCGAATAGACGTGGGACAGCCAATAGTTGGCTATCACCTTGCCGGAGGTGTTGAGGATCAGTCCGCCCAGTGAATAGCCCTGGTTGGCGTTGGCGTTGACCCGCCAATCGGTCCGGTCCAGGTATTCGTTGATGGAGCTTTCCACATCCACCACCACCCGCATGTCCTGGCGCAGGCGCGAGTGGCTTTCCCGGTAGACAATGTAGGCCCGGGCGGTGGGCATGTAGCCGGCGTTGACCAGGGTCTGTTCAACCAGGTCCTGGATTTCTTCAACGCCTGGTGTGCCGGTCAGGCGCCGGGCGGCGAACCGTGCCAACAGGTGGGCTTCGGCACCGTCGAATTCGCCGGTGGCGGCGCCGGCCCTGGCGATGGCCCGGCTGATGCGGTCCAGTTCGAATGGCACTTCGCGGCCGTCGCGTTTGACAACCGTGGTGATGGTCGGTCCGCCGGCCGGTGTGGCTGCGGGGGCTTGGGGCGCGGCATCGGCGGCCGGCTGGGTGCCTTGCTGGTGGTTTGACTGGGTGGGCCTGGTCATAGTTGCGTCTCCTCGTCTTGGCGGGGCGCGCGAGGAGGTGGCTTCGCCGGTGCCGTGAACGGTCGCCAACCTTTCGGTTGCCGATGCCGCGCCGTGACGCCGGTCCGAGCCGCCAGCTACCCGCGAGCCGGTTGAGCCCACGTGAGCGCCTTGCTCACGCCAGCTGGCAGGTCTTCGGACTGGTGGGCGCCGGACCGGTTGGCCCGTCCTACCTGGTCGCTGCTTCCCAAGCCACCTGGTCTGGCCAGTCAGCGTTTCCGCTGCCTGCCGCGACCCGGTTGGACGGGCTTTCGCCTGCCGTCCCGGCTCAGTGCTTCTTTGCGACCGTCGTTCCCACTTACCGCTGCGGGGCAGTCCCGGATTCCCACCGGGTTCCCATGCCGCCTCCTTGGTTTGGCCCCCTTTGGCAGGGCCATTCCGTGAAGACGGCCGCCCTTCCGGGCGACCAGCATGACACAGAACCCTACTACATCTTGGGGTGCCCTCTAGACCCGACACACCATATTGTGGGTCGCCATCATTCGTCGATCTCAATGCCGATCCGCACACTGCACCCCTCGTCAAGCACCGACCCCTGAGCAGGGAGCGCGATGCTCACCTGGACTAAGAAGCCGTCCCGGTGGCCTTCCAAGCGGCACTCGCCAAGTGCGGACCCCTGCTGGCCGCCAGTCCCACAGTCTCCCCAAGCCGGCCGCCATTCCATGCCGGGCAGTAGCTGTCGCAGCACCAGGTCTGGCTCAACTGGGCCTAGAACCGAGTAGCTGACGCTGCGGCTGGGGCAGCGGGTGGCGCCGAAGTTGCAGTGGGTCCCCCACGGCGAATAGGGCTCGTTGTACTGGTAGTCGACGACCCAATCCGCTGGGATTTGGAAGCTGTCATAGATGGCGTTCATCCGGTCTTCGCGGTTCTTGCCGTTGACCACCCCGACCAGTGTGGCGGCGCCGCCAGCTAGGGCGAGCACCGCAAAGGCCACGATGAAGCCGCGCAGGAAGCCTTTGCCTGCCGCCGAACGGCGCGTTTGGGGCGTCCGGTCAGAGAACCGTTTCACTTGGGTTGGAGTTTCGGGGTGGATCAGGTTGGTTGGGTGGTGTAGTGGCGGCGGCGGACTGTGGCCAGGCCGATGCCTAAGCCGATGGCCGCACCAGCCATTGCCATCAGGCCGCCGATGCCGTTGGGGCCGGTCGCGCCCAGGCTGCCGGTGGGAGTGTTGCCGCCGGGCGGGGAGTTCGGGCCGGCGGCTTGGCCGCCCGCGCCGGCGCCGGTTTGGCTACCGCCGCCGACATTGGTTGGGGACCCAGGCTGGGTGCCTGAACCTGGTTGGCCACCGGAACCTGGTTGGCCGCCCTGGCCCGGGTTGGGGCCGGGAGCCGCCGGCAGGGCCAACTGAGCCGTGGCGGCCAGTCCGACGGCGCCATCGGCGGCGACTGGTTGGATAGCCAACATGGTGGTCTGGGCGGGCTCAAGATCCTCAAGGACCACCGAGCGGCGGCTACCGTCAAGCAGGGCCAACTCCACCCCGTCCAGGCTGACAAGCCAACCCAGGCTGGGGTCTTCATCGGCCGTCCAAGTGATGGCCGCTTCATCGGCGGCCTGGTCAATGCCCGTGCCAAGGCCACCGGCGGCCGGCTCCGGCGGCGGCGCTGTGGAGGCGTGGTCAACGCTGACCGGGGCGGAAATGTTGGCGACCAGGCCATCGGCATCGGTCAGGCGAAGCTGCATGCTGCCGGTGAAGGGGCCGGCGTAGGTGTGGCTGGCCGTTGGGCCGCCGCCTTCCACCTCGTAGATGCCGTCACCGTCAAAGTCCCAATCCCATTTGACGATCTCAGAGGTCGGCGAATAGGAAGCCGAGGCGTCGAACAGCACCGCTTGACCGGGTTCGGCAGCATAGGTACCCAGGGCCATTACGGGCACCGGCCGTTCGGTGATCCGGGTCATGGCTTCGGTCAGGGCCGCGGCGGCGCTGCCGGTAATGGGTACAACCTGTCCGGTAGTGGCGCCGGCGATGGGCGCATAAACATCGGCCAACCGATCGGTGACCACCGGGTAGATGTTGACCGGGTCAATCTCCAGTGACAGGCGGATGATATCCGCCTCGGTGGTGCCATCTACCAGGTCTGGCGAATGGTAGGGCGCATCGCTCAGAACAATCACGGCTTTGGTGGCGCCTGGCGTCCAATCAACACCCAGCATTACCGTCTTCAGCGCGTGGAGCATAGCCTCAGGGGTATCTCCGCCATCACCAATCTCAATTGTGTTCAGCTGTGCCAGGAACTCTGCGTCACCGGCGCTCAACCCGCTCAGAATCCGCGCGGTGAAGGCCGCACCGGCGTCCCGGTATTCCGCCAACGCGATCCGGCCGCCGTTGGAGATCACCGCGTCAGCTATCTGGCTGGCCACCACCTTGGTGCCGTCAATGTACGGGAACATTGAGCCGGTCGAATCGATCAGGACCACTAAGTCCAGACCGTTGGTGCCGCCCCGGGGCGGAATCCAGGACACATCTGGCGGCGTGGGGGTCACCGGCAGCACAGCGCGAATCCGTTGAGCCGCCTCCAAAACCCCCTGGTCGATGCTGCCGGACGGGTCAGCGTAGACATAGTGACCCCTGGTCACGAACAGGTTTTTGGTGGAACCACAGACAAAGTCATCATCCGCGCACCACAGCCCGGTGGTGTCATCCCAACCGGCGGGCAGATACGGTTCGCGGGCTCCCAACGACCCGTTGGCCGTGCCGCAGTCTGGCACCTCACGCCGCCACTTGGACAGACCTTCACCGCGGCAGGCGGGCGGTGGCCTGAACAGGGAGCCACGCCCCTCTGGGAGGTTCAGTTTTGGATCGCCAAACAGCATGGAGAACACCACCGTGCCGCGTTGGGCGTTGGTCAGCTTGCTGGAGAAGGTCTGGCCCACAACTTGGGCGCCTTGGGAGTAGCCACCCAACACAACTTTGGTGTTGGGACAGACAGCTAGGCGGGCGCTGAGGTAGGTCGATAGTTCGTTGACGCCGGCATTGACAGAGTTGCCGTATTTGAAAGCCGAACCGGCGCTGATCTTGGCGCCGATCGAGGTGATGATGGAATCCCAGCTGCTCAATCCGACCGCCACGGCTGGATACCGGTAGCCGCCTTGGCTGGATGAACCAAGTTCGTAGAAGTGAACGCCTAGGGAACCAAGGCGCTGTTCCATTTGGTCATGGAATCGGTTGTATTCACGGGCGCCCAATGCCTGGCCTGAGCCGCGGGCCCAGATGGCCTCGACCGGCTGACAGGCGTCGTTTGGTGTGGGGCCGGCGGAGGAAGGGGCGGCCACCAAACCGATTAGGGCGCCGGCCAAGGCCGCCACTATTGGCAGCGAAAAATACGGGCGGGGGTACTTTTTCAATTTGTTACTCCATTGTGCTGGGACGTTCGGAAACCGGCGCCGTCAGCATAGCAGCTGTAAAGCACTGGGCGCTGAATGTTCACAGCCCAGGAATTGTTTGGTTGTTTTCAACTGACACGCTACCGCCGGTAGCTGCCTGGAAAGCCGCAGTTGGCTGGCTTGGAAAGCCTTGGCGCCCCAGTGGACGGGGCCCGGCGCCCCGGCCTGGCGGCCATCCCGGCGTCCGGTGCGGCTCGGCGCGGGGACGGCGCCACCCAACTACGCTTGACACCATGACAAACGTGTTGGCAGCGGTGGCTTGGCCGTATGCGAATGGGCCACGGCACATTGGCCATGTGGCCGGATTCGGGGTCCCCTCAGATGTGTTCTCAAGGCACATGCGGATGGCGGGACACGATGTGTTGATGGTCTCCGGCACGGATGAGCACGGCACTCCCATCCTGGTCCAAGCCGAAGATGAGGGCATCACCCCCCAAGCCCTGGCAGACCGTTACAACCAGGTCATAGTTGAGGACTTAGCCCAACTGGGGCTGGCCTATGACCTGTTCACCAGAACCACCACCCGCAACCACTACGCCGTGGTTCAGGAGATGTTCCGCACGGTCCACCAGAACGGCTACATGGTTGAAAAGACCACCATGGGGGCCATCTCCCCTTCTACCGGCCGCACCCTGCCGGACCGCTTTATTGAGGGCACCTGTCCCATCTGCGGCTATGACAACGCCCGCGGCGACCAGTGCGACAACTGCGGCAACCAACTGGACCCGATCGATTTGATCAACCCGCGGTCCCGGATCAACGGCGAAACCCCCAA
>JAIRTF010000274.1 GCA_031255075.1 Bifidobacteriaceae bacterium
GAACCCATGTCTCCCAGGAAGTTGGTTTCCAAACTGGGGAACAACACCACGGTGCCTTCCAGCAGCAATGCGGAGAAGGCCAGGGTGATAGCCGGATGGCGGATGGCGGCCCGCAGGGAAGGCATGTAGAGACGCTGCCAGAAGCCTTGGCGTTCGCGTTCTTCAGCTTCGGAGCGCTGCAATTCACGGTCTTCGGAGTCGATGGCGACTGGGGCTTTGACAAACCAGTAGGCCAGCACCGGCACAATGGTCAGCGAGACAATCAGCGACCCGGCCAAGGCCAAAGCCACCGTCCAGCCGAACGGCCGGAACAGTTCACCAACCATGCCTTTGGTGAAGGCCAGTGGCACAAACACCGCCACCATGCAAAGCGTGGAGCTGGCCACCGCGCCACCGACTTGGCGGACGGCCCCCACAATCGCGTTCCACTTGTCCACCCCGTAGGACAGGTGCCGTTTGATGTTTTCGATCACCACAATCGAATCGTCCACCACCCGGCCAATCGCCATGGTGATGGCACCCAGGGTCAGCACGTTGAGGGTTTCACCAATCGAGTTCAGGGCAATGAACGCCATCAGCAGGGACAGCGGTATGGACACCGCCGAAACCAGGGTGGCGCGAACGGAGAACAAGAACACCAGGATCACAATGATGGCGAAGCCCAACCCCAGCAGGCCTTCTTCCAGCAGGCCGTTGATTGAGTCCTCAATGAACGGCGCCTGGTCAAAGACCACCGCGCTCTTCAGACCGGCCTGATCCATCGAACCGTCCAGGGCGGCGACGGCTTCTTTGACCAGCCGTGAAACGTCAACGGTGTTGCCTTCAGGGGTCTTGGTCACAGACAGTGAGACAGCCGTTTGCCCTTCCAGGCGGGAATAGGATTTGGCCTGCTCAGCGCCTTGGACTATGGCCGCCACATCGCCCAAGGTGACGGTGCCATCTGGTCCTTTGAAGAGCGGCAGGTCAATCAGTTCTTCCAGGGAGGTGATCTCGCTGCCGGCCTCAACCACCAGTTCACGGCCGGAATCCTGGATCCGGCCGGCCGGCAGAATCACACCGTTGGCGGTCAGAACACGGTTGATCAGCTCCATTGAGACCATGTTTTCGGCCATCTGGTCGGAATCCGGGGTGATGATGATCTCATCGCCGGAAAACCCGGTGACGGTCACGGTGCGGACGTTTTCCAAGCGGCCCAGCCGCGGCGCCAACACCTCGTTGACCATGCGGTCCAGTTCCGCCAGGTCTGATCCGCGGACAGCCACGGTGATGATTGGCCAATCATCCATCGAACCGGTCATGACGGTGGTTTGGACTTCGGAGGGGAGTTGGCGTTGCAACCGGTTGATTGACGTGGACAGCTTCTGGTTAACGGTGTCCATGTGCGTCCCGTACCGGAAGCGCACCAACGAATACAGGGTCGAATCAACTGAGGTGGTGGTGACGGTCTCCACCCCGGGAACTGCGGCGATGGCGCCTTCGATCAGTTCTTGGAGTTGCGCCTCGATCAGTTCGGGGGAGACGCCTTCGTTGGTGGCGGTGACCACTGCGGAGGGCAGCTCAATCGATGGCAGCATCTCCATCTTCAGAGACCGTACGGACAGCATGCCGCCCACCAGGATGGCAATCGAGACCAATGCGACTACCGCCCGGTTCCGTAGCGACAGCTCTGTCAGACGGAACACTCACTCTCCTTCGGGGTTGCCCGCAATCTTAACCCGCCGGGACCGCCCAACGCCACCCTGACCTGCCAGGAAAGCTCGCCTTACTTCTTCTTGGCCGATGCCGCGGCGGCCTTTTCCCGCGCGGCCAAGCGTTCGGCACGGCGAGCTTCCAGACGGTTGGCTCGGCGGGCTTCACGTTTGTCGTGAGCAACAGCTTCGAAGCGGTACAGCACGGGCACCACCACCAAGGTCAGCAGCGTTGAAGACAACAAGCCGCCAATTACCACCAACGCCAGCGGACGGGATACGAATGATCCGCCCCCGCCGGTGATGCCCAAGGCCATCGGAATCAGCGCGAAGATGGTGGCCGCCGCGGTCATCAAGATTGGCCGGAGCCGCTTGCGGGCGCCTTCCTCAATGGCTTCGCTGAGGGGGCGCCCAGCCCGGCGGTATTGGTTGATCAAGTCGATCAACACAATAGCGTTGGCCACCACAATGCCCACCAACAGCAGCAGGCCGATGAAGGCCGGCACGCTCAACGGTGTGCCGGTCAGAACCAGCGCCAACAGTGCGCCGGTGGCCGCGAACGGCACTGCGATCAGCAGAATGAATGGCTGAATCAGTGAACCGAAGGTGGCCACCATGATGATGAACACAATCACGACGGCTATCACCAACGCCCAGCCCAGGTCAGTAAAGGCGGAGGTCATCTGGGCAGCCACGCCGCCCACCTCAACGGTCACACCAGCTGGCAGGTCCAGTTTGTCGATGGCCTCTTCCAGAGCCGTGGACAGGCGGCCCAGATCATCGCTTTCAGGTGTGACGGCCACCGTGGCGGACCGTTCACCATCAACCCGGATCATCGAGACCGGCCCTTCGGTGACCTCCACCTTGGCCACATCTACCAGGCGCAGCGGCCCAGCTGGGGTGTTGATCAGGGCCAGGTTCTGTAGTGCTTCAACATCTGTGGCGGCCGGTCCCATCGCCAAGACCACTGGGACTTGCCCGGCGGGCGAATCGATCCGCCCAATCTCGGCCGGCACCATCAGGCCGCGCAGCATGCCTTCAACGGCGGTTTCGCTCAGTCCATAGGACAAGGCCTTGGCCCGGTCCACGGTGACTTGCACCCGCGGCTGGTCGGCGGCCAGCGAGTTGGCCACCTCTACGGCACCGGGGGTGTCTTTGGCGGCTTGCTCCACATCCAAGGCGGCTTGCCGCAGCGCTTCCATGTTGGTGGCGCGCACTATCAGGTCCACTGTGGTGGATCCCATCATCCCGGCTTCACCGCCGCTGACCGAGGTGTTTGACACACCTTCGCCCGTGACCTTGGTGACGGCCTCGCGAACGGCGGTTTCGACGGCGGACGAATCGGCGTCTTCTTCTAGGGTCAAGTAGTAGGCGGTTTCCGGTTCGGCGCTCATGGAGATGCCCATCATGCCGCCGCCTCCCACTTGGCTGAGCACCGAATCGATTCCGTCCACCTCTTGGAGGGCGGATTCGGTTCGTTTGGCTTGGGCGTCTTGAATCTCCAAGGATGTGCCTGGCTCAAATTTCTGGGTCACGGACAGCATGTCCGCGCCCATGTCACCCAAGAAGTTGGTCTCCAGAGTGGGGACCAGCGCCAGGGTGCCGCCCAGCACGCCGACGGCCACGGCCATGGTGATCCACGGGTGGCGCAGAGTGCCGCGCAGGGTTGGCATGTAGACCCGCTGCCAGAAGGAGCGGCGTTCTTTGGCTTCGGCCTCGGCCCGCTGGGCTTCTTGATCGGCGGCGTCAATTGCCACCGGCGCCCGCACAAACCAATAGGCCAGCACCGGCACTATGGTCAACGCCACCACCAGGGAGGCGAACAGGGCCAGGGCCACAGTCAGGCCGAACGGCCGGAACAGTTCGCCAACAACTCCGCCGGTGAAGGCCAGCGGCAGGAACACGGCGGCGGTGCAGAAGGTCGATGCCGCCACCGCGCCACCGACTTCGCGGACGGCTTTGATGATGGCTTTCTTCTTGCGTTCGCCGTAGGACAGGTGGCGTTTGATGTTCTCAATCACCACGATCGAATCGTCAACCACCCGGCCGATGGCTATGGTGACAGCGCCCAGGGTCAGAATGTTGACGGTTTGACCGGTCCAGGCCATGCCGATGAAGGCCATCAGCAGGGACAGGGGAATGGATACTGCGGAAACCAAGGTGGCCCGCACGGACAGCAAGAACACCAGGATCACCACTACCGCGAAGCCCAAGCCGAGCAGGCCTTCTTCCATCAACCCGCTGATGGAATCCTCAATGAATGGTGCCTGGTCAAAGACCACAGCGGTTTCCAGGTTGGCTTCGGCCAAGGCGCCCTGAAGGGCATCAACTTCGTCTTCGATGGCGTGTGAGACGTCCACCACGTTGCCGGCCGGGGTCTTGGTGATGGAGATGGCCACCGCCATCTGTCCGTCCAACCGCGCGTAGGAGGTGGCCTTTTCGGGGGCTTCAACCACATCTGCGACATCGGTCAACACGGTCATGGAGGCGGGGGTAACCGCCAGCGGTAGCTGCCCCAATTGTTCGGCCGTGGCGAGTGGCTCACCGGCTTGGACGGTCAGCGTAAGGGTGCCGTCATCGACCTCCCCGGCGGGCAGGGCCAGGCCGTTGTCTTTGAGGACTTGGTTGATCTGGTCCATGGTTACGCCGGCGGCGGCCATGTCCTCGGCCCGGGGAGTGATGGTGATTTGGAGTGGGGTGAAGCCCGCCACGTCAACCGCTCTGACGTGGTCCAGGCGGGACAGCCGTGGCACCATGACATCGTTGATCATGGCTTCGAGCTCGGCTGGGTCCTGGCCGCGGACGGCCAAGGTCATGATGGGCATGTCATCCATGGAGCCCGTCAGAACGTTGGTCTCCACCCCTGATGGCATCTGCTGTTGCAGGCGGGTGACGGCGGTGGTCAGCTTCTGGTTGGCCCAATCCATGTCGGTCCCGTAGGTGAACTGGACAATCGAGAACAGCACCGAGTTGACGGAGGTGGTGGTGGTCGATTCGACCCCCGGCACGGATTGGATGGCGCTCTCGATCGGCGCGGCCAATTGCTGTTCTACCAGCGTGGCGGAAACGCCCGGGTTGGTGGCGGTGACCATCGCCATTGGCAAGGAGATCGAAGGGATCATCTCTTGTTTCAGGCTGGAGATTGAGAACACGCCTCCGATCAGCACACCGATCGACACCAGGGCGATTACTGCACGATTGCGCAGCGACAGTCGGCTTAGGCGGTACATCAGAGCCTCCTTCGGGGGCGGGATAGAAGCCGGGGGAAATCTTAGTGATGCCGGCGCTGGGTGGGGCTGATAGTGGTTGACGGCCCAGGGCTGGTCCGGTCAACGGCACTTGTCATACTGGCGAGTATTGCATACCATAGGGTATGTCCGCAACGCCTACCGCTAAGTATCTGAACCTAGCCCCTTGAGCGAGCCCGTAGAGCAGGTATAAACATGGAAAACAACCGAAACGTTCGTGTCCAAGACGCGCTTGAGCGCTTGGCGGCGGCGGCTCAGGACCTGGCCGATGCCGCGCAGGTAGTGGCGCAACAGGCGCTACCTGACCAGCCAGCTACCACCGCCGGCCAGCCCAACTCCGAGGCCACCAGAGCAGTCGCGGAGACGGGCCCTAGCGCGGCATCGAACACCACCGGCGAAGCGACGAGCACCCCGACCGGCGGCGGAGATGGGGAGGTGGAACTGCTCAGTTCGCCTTGCGAAGCGAAGGCCACCGGCCGCTCCTCCCGGTCCACATCCACCAAACAGGCCCTCCTGGAAGCCGCCGCCAAAGTGATCGCCGCCAAGGGATACGCGGTCGCTTCGATGGATGACATCGCGGCCGCCGCTGGCTTCACCAAAGGTGCCCTTTACAGCCACTTCGCCACCAAAGAGGACCTCTTCGTGGCCGTCGTTGACCAAGTCAACGAGGCCCACGGGCCCGCGCCCGCCAAGGGCGTACTGAGCCAAAACATCCGGCGTTTGGGTGGTCTGATCGAAGCGGACCATCAACTGATGGCCCTTGAAGCGATGAACTTGGCGCTGCGGTCCCCGTCCTTCAGGGACCGCATCAACCCGGCTATGGTCAAGACGTTTGAGATCGGCTCCCGCTGGGTGGCGGCAGACCGCGGCGCCGAAGAACCCACCGATCAGGACATCTACACCGCGATTGGGCTGTTCGCGGTGATCAACGTGGCCCGCATGACAGCTCACGCCTTCCTCAGCGCCAAACAGGCCGCCGGCTGCGTCGATTTCCTGGTTGACCGGATTCTGGTGCCGCCCACGGAGCGGGCCGGCCAGGAGCGTTCCGCGCCGCCGGCCAAATCCACGTAGGCTAGAGCCTGGTTCAGAACGCTGGACGCCAGCCCGATTTGACCATGAGTGGCGGGCTTTCAGGGTTCACCTGTGCTGGAGTCGGACGGCCGTCCGCTGGGGGCGCGGGACCCACCCCGGGTGTCTGGTGCATCCAGGGGAATCTAACTGACCGATGGAGGTTTCAAGGGATATGACCATTGCTGACACATCTGTGGCCGCGATTGCCGCGAGCGCACCCACACAGAATGCCAAGCTGATCGAATGGGTGGCCATGGTGGCCGCCAAGACCGAGCCAAAAGAGATCGTTTGGGCGGATGGCTCGGAAGAAGAATGGAAACGCCTAACGGATGAGATGGTGGCTTCCGGGACGTTGATCCGGCTGAACCCGGCCAAGCGCCCCAACTCGTTCCTGGCCCGCTCTGAACCGTCAGATGTGGCCCGCGTCGAATCGCGGACGTTCATCTGTTCCGAACAAGAAATCGACGCCGGACCGACCAACAACTGGATGGCTCCCGCCGAGATGCGCCAAATCCTGGACAAGGTGTTCCAAGGGTCGATGCGTGGCCGCACCATGTACGTGGTGCCGTTCTCCATGGGTCCGCTCGGTGGCGACATTTCCAAGCTGGGCATTGAGATCACCGATTCGCCATATGTGGTGATCTCCATGAAGATCATGACCCGCATGGGCAAGCAGGCCCTAGACCTGATCACCGAAGACGTCGAGTTTGTCCCAGCCGTTCACTCGGTGGGCTATCCGCTGGTGGACGCCAACGGCAACGAACGCCCCGACGTGGCCTGGCCCTGCAATGACGACAAATACATCTGCCACTTCCCCGAGACCCGGGAAATCTGGTCCTACGGCTCCGGCTACGGCGGCAACGCGCTGCTCGGCAAGAAGTGCTACGCGCTGCGCATCGCTTCGGTCATGGCCCGGGCCAATGACTGGATGGCAGAACACATGCTGATCCTCAAGTTGACCGGGCCAGACGGCCAGACCTCTGTGGTCACCGCGGCCTTCCCCTCGGCTTGCGGCAAGACCAACCTGGCCATGTTGGTGCCAACCATTCCCGGTTGGAAGGTTGAAACCGTTGGTGATGACATCGCCTGGATGCGTCCAGGTGCTGATGGGCGCCTGTACGCCATCAACCCGGAGGCCGGCTTCTTCGGTGTGGCCCCGGGCACCTCGATGGTCACCAACAAGAACGCCATGCTGTCCATGACGGAGAATTCCATCTTCACCAACGTGGCGCTGACTGATGATGGCGACGTCTGGTGGGAGGGCATGACCGATGAACCGCCGGCCCACCTGA
>JAIRTF010000296.1 GCA_031255075.1 Bifidobacteriaceae bacterium
GGACAAGGTTTCAGGCACACCGTCCGGAGTGTCGTTCGGATCATCTGGGTCATCCGTCGGTACGGACGGGCTGACCGTCAACGTGGAATAGGCGGCCGATGCCGGTGGCGTGGCAAACATCGCTCGGAGTATCCGTGAGGTCGGCTGGTCACCGTTAACCAGCAGCACCTCTTCGGCTGCGCCAGGCAGATAGGTGACTGCCAGTTGACGTTCGCCAGCTTTCGAGGAGTAGACCGGCAAAGCATAGACACCAGATAGGCAGGCCCCATCAACCGGAACCTCTTCGCAAGCAAAGAAACCGTCGTTGCCGAAGTACAGGCCGATGCCGCCCAAGTAGTCCCCGGGAGCCGCCGCGGCGACCAGCGAATGGGCGCCGTACACCACTGGTTCGCCGTTTTCATCTACCAACGTTGCCCGGACAATCTGCCGGCCCCAGTTCCGGACCGAGGCGCTGGGCGCGTCGTGGTTGGCCAGCTGTCCGTCAAGCTCTGTGATGGTCACTGTGGACTTGTGCGAAGGCTGCGAACCGGGTTCCACCAGCAGAGCTGTGCCGTTGCCGACACGAGGCTGAACGTTCAGCGGTGTTCCATCCACCGTCACCCCAATCGGGAAGCTTCCAGCTTGGGTACCGGTGAAGGTCGCCAGGTAGCGACCAGCGCCCATGTGGGCGAACTCACCAACCTCCATTTGGCTGTCAGGCGGGACCAGTACCTCGATCAAAGCGGCGGCCTGAGTCAAAGGGGTACCAGTCAGGCCCTCCAGCTTGACTTCGATTACGCCTTCGTCCTCACCGTTGGCGATCACCGCATCTGGGGTCAGCGAATACCAACTCCGTGAGACATTCGTGTTGAGGTCCTCATCAAACCAGACCAGGGTTCGCGGCTCCTGTCCCTGAACGTCCAACCGGCAGCTGCCCGCCTCAAAGGCTGTGGCTTGGACCGTGATGCGACCATCTGGCCCAGGTGTGTACACCAGGGAGGAACTGCCGTTACGGAACATGGCGTGGCAGTCGTCGCCATACAACCCCAGCATCAGGTCCCTCTCAGAATTGGTGATCCGGTTGTCGCGGCGTGCGTCCCAGGCGGTGTAGGTGATCTGGTAGTCCGCCCCAACCGGGATTGGCAAAGGAACGCCAACTGGGTCGTGGGTGGGATCATTCGGATCATCCTCCACATCAGACGGCGAGACCACCAAAGTGGACCTCTCGAGGCTCCACTCAATGAGGAACTCCAACGTCACGGTGGTGATGTCCGGATCATGGTAGGTGACGAGTTTGAACTGATTCGGCCCAGGTGCTCCCCAAGTGACTTCCACCTGGCGTTGCCCTTGCCGGTCCGACTGAGTTTCGAGCTTGTATTGCCCGGGCTCGCAATAGCCCCAGCCAATCACACATTCGAATACTCCGTCGTTGGAGAACTCCAAGTCCTCTCCGCCATAGCGATCGGTTTCAGCGGCTGCGACTGAAAGGTTCAGTTCTTCCCCGCTCACCGGCACGCCTTCGGCATCGTTCAACTGGACCCTCAGCGAGGAGTAGTTTGGGTACCCCCACTGCGCTTCCACCCAGGAGTTCGCTGGGGAAGGAACCGGTGGCGCAAAGTACAGCTCAACGGTGGCGAAGGGATCGTCAGCGGGCCGCACGTGTGAGCCGTCTGAGATCTCCTCATAGACCTCAACCAGGTATCTTCCAGGCTGGCGAGCGCCCACAAAGTAACTCTCCTCGCCGCCCTCGGACAAATAACCAGCTAACCCCGGCCGTCCGCGGTTTTCGTCGAGGTAGGCAGCGTCGTATCCAAGGAAGGCAGCTCCGGCAGGCTGCCCTTCCAATCCCCGAACCGACCAGTGAACCCAAATGGGGCCAGATGGCTCAGGTTCGGTGCCACCGGGCCGCCACCCGCGCGCAACCACGTCCACCTGGTAGTACGACTTGCCGTTGGCCAGGGCTGGGGAATCGCCAGGATGGGAAATGGGCGCGGCGGTGATGGAGCTATCTTCCACCGTTGGCGGGACCGCGGCCGCAGACGCTTGTTGAGCGGCGGTCAGCCCTTGGGCCAGGACCATGCCGGCTAGGGCTGCGGCGCCGGCGGCTAACATGGCGACCGGTCTGGTCCACATGACTCGCCGCTGCCTGCGGGGCTCCAAGTTGCTGGTCAGGGTCGAAGACGGGCGCTGAGACATTTTGCCTACCTTTATTGATCAGATTGGGCTAGTTCCGAACCTTCACCGTGCGCCAGAGCGCGGTGAGTTCTCAGAATAGCGGCTAATCCGACCAGCCAGAACACGGTTTCAGTGCAAATACTCAGTGGCCTATTGCGCTGGCCAATTCAGGCGAGTAGTGACCACGCAATGCACCCAAATCCTGGGCCCAGCAATAGCGAAGCCCAGGGCGGCACCTTTGACAGGTGACCGCGCCTGGGCTTCAACTGGTTGCGCCGCGGCGGCGGCTACTCGTTTGTCTCCCGTTGAGACTCACGGCGGCGGCGAGCCGCCAGCCACAACAACCAACCAGCAAACAACAGACCCGCAGCCAAGCCGGCAATCGGAATCACATTGGCGGCGCCGGTGAATGGCAGCGGAGGCGGTGGCGCCGGGCATTCGCAGGCAAATTGGCCGTCAACACCGCGCGAAAGCGGACCGGTCAAAGTGACCTTTTGAGCGCCAGTGGCGTTGGCCGGCACAGTCCATTCGAACTGAACCACACCATCGGCGCTCGCCACCGCGACAGCCTCCGCCCCGGATGGCGCTCCCAGTGCCGCCAGAGTGACAGCTTCACCCGGTTGGAAGTTCTCGCCGGTGACGGCCTGGCGGCCACCGCCGCAAATGGTTTCCTTGGCCAGGACCATCCGCGGGATGCCTATGCGCCAGTCCTTTTCAACGGTCAGACCGGAGTCATCCTCGGCCACGATGGTGACGATGTCGCCCTCTTCGGCCGGCGGTTGCAGGGTGCAAGACCAAGTCCCATTCGGTTGCACGGTGGTGGTGCAGAGCACCTCGCCATCCTTGTCCTTGACGGTGATGGTGTCCCCCGGGCCATCGCTGTCGCCACCGATTGAGCCGCCGTCCGACGGATCCACCGTTGGCGTGTCCGGACCAAACGCACCGGTGAACTCCAGCCGCACCTGAGCTGGGTTCGGTGCCCAGTTGACCCCATCAGCCCACAGCAGGGACTGATCGCGGACCTGGGCGGTGACATGGGTTACACCAGGCGCACCGCGGTAGACCAGCGAAGCGGTCACTTCATCGGCGGCCGGCCCGCCAGAGCTGCCCTCAGGCAGGATGGGCCTATCCAGCTCTGGCAGGCTGGCCTTTACGGTCACCCAATCTGGTCCGTTGACCCGTTCGCTGCCCTGGTAAGCCCAGTCACCTTCCGGCACCTCGAACTTCACCTGGCAGGGAACCAAGTCATCTCCGGACCAGCAGGCGGCCGGGTTATCGAACTGGTCACGCAAAGCGGCCGTGACAGTCAAACCAGCCGGGTCCTTGGCGGCAGCCGAACTCTTCGGACCGATCAATTCGCTCCGCGCCCCGACCGGTTGACCGGGCACAAAGGCGGCAGGGCGCCGCTTGTCTGCACCATGCGGCACAGTTGGTATATCGCTGTCACCCAGTTTCACGCCGACCTGCGCCACACCAGCCTTGGTTGACACAACCTTCAGCTTGGCCTGACCGGCCAGGTCGGTGACGTATTCACCTTCGCCGCAAGGCGTACCAGCAGTTGGTTCGGCAACGCTTACACCAGGCGGCAACTGCGGTTCAACACAAGCGCCGGAAACCGGTTGGAGTGAGGACCCACTGGCCCCGTTCATGACGGTGACGGTCAGGGCGTAACCCTGAGCGCCATCGGCCACCACGCGGGGAGCGGACGGATCCCACTTGGCCAAAGTGAAGCTGGAAGCTTCAGCACTGGCTGCCCCGGCTGAGAACACCACGTTGCCTGGGCCTAGCGCCACCGCCCCAACCGAGGCATTGACCGGGAAGGTGCCCTCATAGTCGGACACAATCGCAGCGTGGGCCAGACCTGGCGTGTACACACCGGCCTTCAAGCAGGTGGCCGGAGGGTTGGTCGGGTCAGCCGGCCGGGCCGGGCAGGAAACCAACGTCACTTCCTTGCCCGATGCCGCCGCTTCAGCCGCCACAAATACCGGCGTGCCAGCGGTACCCGGCTGGGAGGCCGGCAGGGTGAAGGTGACCGATTGGCCGCCCACTCCGTTGCCGAACCGGTCCAACAGCTGGACCCGAGCCCAGGACTGATCCTCCAAGTTGTTCAACACTTCGGAACCATAGGTTTCGAAGGTAGCCACGGTGCGGCTCGGATTGACCGGGCCGGCGTGGAAGCGGACCGTGAATGGCGCGCCGACTTCCACCCAGTCACCGCCATCCTCTTGGACCTGAACACGGCCGTGGAATTCGCCTTGGGTTTGGGAATACAAGGTCCAGGTGTGTGAGCCGAAGCTGACTTGGTCCGGGCCGGCGGTAGAGGCCTGGAGGGGGCCATCCACCTGGACTGCGGCCGGCAGGCCGGCAATCCGAACCGACGCGTTCTCCACCGGCAGACTGGCCTCGGACTCGACCGAGACGGTCAGCTGATAGCCACCTGCTGAGCTGTCTGAGACTTCCACCGAGACCTCGTCACCGGTGTCAGGATCAGCCGTGTTCGGGTCGATTGACCAACTGGACTTGGAGCCCAACGCGGTACCTGATACGAAGGAAACCGGCCGCGGCGAGTCTGTCACTTCGGTTCCATCAATCGAAGCCGAGATGTGGAAGGTGCCCGGCTCTCTGGAAACGAACTTGACCACAGCCAACCCGGGCTGGAAAACGCCTTCCACTTCGCAGTAGGCCGGGGCGTTTTGGCGGTCCGCCGGATCGCAAGTCGTCACAGTGGCCGTGGACACTGTTGTGCCCTGCACAAACGGCCCAGGTATCAGCGATGAACCAGTGGTGATGGCCATCGTAACTGCATGGCCGCCAATCGGGTTACCACTGGCGTCGGTTACCCAAACCCGGCCTTCATGAGTGGCCGAACCGTTGGCCAGAGCCGGGTTCTCAGACACCACCAGGCGGGACGCGTTCGGGTCAGCCGAGTTGGCGATGAACGCCAAATCAACTGGGCTGCCAATCATGACGTGTTGACCGTTGTAGGCAGCGCAGCCATACCAGGGGCCGGCCTTGTTGGAGACGAACCGTACCGCAGCCACACCAGCGCTGTTGGTCAGGGCTGAATCAGTGCGGGTGTTGTCATCTGCGGCCTGGGAACAGTACGCAGCCGGATCGCCGGTGTATTCAGCCAGGAAGAACTTGTAGTCAATGCCCACGTTGGACAGCTTCACCTGGTTGTCTTTGGCGTCATACAGTTCAACTGAGACTGTGTAGGCCTGGTCGGGCAGACCAGCCGTCAACGGGCTGGCCGGCGTGCGCCAGATCTTCGACCTCGCGGCGCTGATCGCACCTGGCACAAATTCGGCTATGGCCGGCGAATTCTCCAGAATCTGCTTCGACTGCACCGGGCCGGAAGTACCAGGCGCCACGTAGTCAATGAAAGCCAGGATCTGATGCTGCTTGGCCACCGTGGAAGTCACGGTCAGGATGGCTATACCATCGGAATCGGTCTTGGTGGTGTACTGCTGCAGCCCTGACGGTTGGCCAACCACGGTCAGCTCGGAAGAGAAGGTGAACCGAACGTCCACATCTTCCACCGCATTGTCTTGCCCGTCGAAGACGTGAGCCTTGATGGTCAACTCAGAATCGCCATCAGCCACGGCGGTGCCTCTGGGAGACTCCAGGAAAGACTTCGGCGCTGACGGTTCGCCGGCCCCAAACTCCAAGGTTTGGGAACCTGGACGGATCAGGTCCGCGCCGATCTGCGCCGCCATATCCCAGCGGCCTGCGTCGTTGGTGACCACGTGGACCACCAGCTTGCCATTATCGTCGGTCTTGTATGGCCCTGATTCAACAATCCTGAGGCTGGGCGGCAGCGCGAACGTCACTTCGGTCCGGGTGACCGCAATGTCCTCGTCGTCAAATAGAGAGACCGTCGCGGTGTAGGAATCCAGGCCGTCAGCCACCACTACCGGGTGGGTAGCGGAGATCGCTTGGGTCGGGGTCACGGTCCACGAAGAATGCGTCGGGTCAGCAGCGCCGGGGTAGAAGTCCAGCAATGCACTGCCAACAACGTAGGCGCCCAGGCTGGCGGTCACCTCAACGGTTTCACCACCAACTTTGTCATCCAGAATGTTGATCCGGGCCACGCCTTGAGCCGAGGTGTAGACCACCACGGTGCGCGGCGAATCTGACGGAGCGCCGTCAATCCAGGCTGCGCCGGTCACGGTGAACGTGACGGGCTCATTGTTTACCGGGGTGCGGTCGGTCTGGGCGTCCCAAACGGTGACCTCAGCAAAGTGTGAGGCTATGCCGTTGTTGGACACCTTGTTCCCTGCAGAGGACCTGAAATCCGCTGCGGCCGGCACCGCGTTGCCGTGCTTGAATTCAGCCGTCAAGGTAATACCAACCTGATCATTGCCCAGATAGGCCTGGATCTCATAGGTACCGGCCAGGCGGACCGTCCAGGATGGCCACAAAGCGATCCCGCCAACCGAGGTGACAGTCTGAGGCCCGGACCAGGCACTGGTGCCCTCAAGGCGCCAGATGAAGGACACATCCGCGGGACTATCTGTGAACCGGTTGCCGGAGCTGTCAAACAGCTCCACCTGGGCAGTGTGGAACTCTTCCCGAACCATCTTGATCTCACCTGAAGTTGGCACGGTGAAGACGGACTTGTTCGGTGACAGCGGCGCGTTCTTGAACTTCACCACAGCTGGTGAACCACGAGTGATGGCCACGCCATCAGCCGTGGCGGTGACGTTGTATTCGCCCTTGACCTTCGAAACCGTGACCAGCGACGCCTCGCCGTTGGAACCGGCGGGGACCGCCACAAGCGCTGGGCCATCCGCTGTGACAGTGCCGTCTGAGCCCAACCCAACAGCGGTCAGATCCTGGGGGATGTTGAACAACACTTGCGAACCAGCCACTGGGTTGTTGTCCAGATCGAAGACGTGGGCAGTGACCACTTGCTGGTCAGCGCCGTCCGCCATGGATGGGGCCGATTGGGGCCCCTCCAACCAAGTGGTGACGCCCGAGGGGGGGCCGGCCACGAATACGGCCAGCGCTGTCTTGTCCGGCGCGCCGGCGGTTGGTTGCGAAATCTGGTCACCCGCTACCTCTACGGAGACCGCGAATGTGCCGGCGTCTTTGGATGTCAACGTGAACTCAGCCACGCCGTTGACGCCGCCAACCTGGGAGGTGGTCACCGTATGGGGGATTTCCTCACCGGTGGCCAGGTTCTTGACCACCACATTGGCCTGAACGCCATTCATGGGGTGACCCAACACACCGGTCAGGTGGACGGTCACATTGTAGGAATCAGATCCGTCTGCCCTGGCCGGTTGGCCCACGTTGCCGGGGTTGACGGTCATGGTGAACCAGGAGCGTTCTGGGTCTGGTGCGTCATCGTCAAAGATGAGGTTCTCAGGCAGGGTTCGCTGGCCGTCAAAGACGCCAACAATCGGATAGGTGCCATGGAACACCGAAACAACGTTGACTACGACTTCGCCGTTGTCACCGGAGGTTCCGGTGGTCTCCTTGGCGCCGGAGGCGAGCGGCTCAAACACCGGGCCGTCGCCGGCCTGGGGCAGTTCGAAGCCCAATACGATCCCCTCGATCGGGTTGCCGAACTCGTCCTGCGCCGTCATCTTGGCCCACAACGGGTGGTGGCCAGTGGCGTATGCCGATCCTTGTTCCACTTCGAGCGAAGTCATCGTGGTTTCCCAGTGGAAGGGGCCGGCCCGGAAGGTGGCTTCCTGTGGCGAGTCAACCACTTGAGCACCAGCCACGGAGGCTTCAACGGTGTAGGTCACCGCCTTATTGGAAGTGAACCACAAGGTGGCAATGCCGGTGGTGGGATCAGACGCAACAACCTCGCGTTGCATGTGCTGTTGATCCGGGCCGTAGCGGAATTCGACCAGCGCGCCACCCACGTCGTTTCCGTTGGCGTCCTTGGTGCGGACCTCGGCCCGGTGGCCGTCTGGGTCGCCAACCTGGACGGTGTTGCCGCCGGCGGCGGTCGGAATGGACAACACCGAAGTTCCCGGCACAGCTGGGCCAGCCGTGAACGTCAACGGCACTTGGCCGGTGGTGTTGATGGTCTGGGACTCTTGAGCGTCTTTGACTTCCGTGATCTGGGCGCCGTTGGGCAGCTGGGCTGTAACGGTGTAATCAGCGGCCGTGGCGGACTTGAACAGAACCGAGGCGTTACCGGTGGAAACCGGCACGGCGACAGTCACACCACTGCCACCAATGGTGTCTTGGCCACCGACTGTGGCGGTGAGGTTCTCCGGCACGGAGAACGTCAAGTAGATGCCGCTGACAGCGTTGTTCAAGGCGTCGCGGACCTTGGCCCGGACCTCAAGGGTGGAGCTGTCATTTGCGACCACCGAACCGTAGGGGGCGATCAGGTAGGAGTTGTCGACGTCCGGATCACCGGCGCAGAAGTTCAAGGTGAACGGTCCTTGCTCAAGGGCCACCCAACCGTGATCAGTCTGGACCTCAATGGTGCCCACAAAGGTGCCGGCCTGTTCCGAAGACAACAACCAGGTGTAAGTACCCCAAGTGGGTTGGAAATGGTCAGCAGTGCGGGCCGGGTTGTCCCCAGTGATGACGACTGGTGTGCCATCCAGACCGACCAAACGGACCTGCGCGTTGCCTACCAGCAGCGGCAAGTCAGAGCGGGCGGTGACGGTCAGCCTGTAGGCGTCCTCCGCCAAGCCGGTGGCCGGCATTTCAGCATCCGGTGAGGCGGCCGTATCCGGCACCAATTGGTAATAGGAGTAGCGCTCATGGGCGGTGCCTGAGGCGAACTGAACTGGCGTTCCGGAGTCCTTCACTGGTTGGCCGTCGATCAGGGCGTGGACCGGGAAGGAACCAGGCTCTTCAGAGGTGATCTCCACCAGAGCCACACCATCAGGTCCAGTGGTCATCAAGCCGTTGGCCGGAATGGTGTCAGGGCCTTGCACAGGTGAACCTTGGTCAACGGTGAAGGCGACATCAACACCTGGAACAGGGTTGCCGCTGGCATCATAGGCGGTCACCCAGGCGGCGTGCTTCGACACACCATCTGCGTAGACGTTGGTCTGGGAGACCTCCATGAAGGAGTTCCCTGGGATCGCGTCACCTGGGACGAACAACAAGTCAAGCGGCGGGTTGCCGCCGGTGACCTGACCGGCTGAAAGGCGAGCAGTAGCCTTCCACAGCCCAGCTTTGGTGGTTGAGAACCAAGTGCTCACGGTGCCGCTGCCATCAGTCCACAGATAGCGGGTTTCGGTGTAGCCGTCGACCGATTCACCATCGGCATCCACCAACTGGAAGTTGATGGTGACATCCAAGCCGGTCTGTTTGATTGCGTTGCCGTTGGCGTCTTTCAGATCCACGCCTACCTCGTAGGCGCCCTCGCCGTCAGCAACCTGTGGGCTGGAGCCCTTCATCCAGATGAGGGAATTCGTTAGCGACGGCTGCCCCGCCCGGAATTCCACCGGAGCCGGCGAACGACCGGTGATTTCAGTCCAAGCGCCAGTATCGCCGATTCGCGCCGAAGCGGTGACCTCATGAATCTTGGCGACCGTTGAGACTAGGCGCAGTTCGGCCAAGCCGTTCGAACCGACCGTCGCTATAGGGCTGGTCTTGGCGGTGGTGCCGACAGGCACGTCGAACTGGACCTTGGCGCCCGTCTGCGGGTTGCCGAATTTGTCCGTCACCCGGGCCTGGACAACCTGCTCCGTCTCGCCATCAGCTGGCTGGCTGGTTGTCGGTGCGATCAGATAGGTATCCGTTTCGAGGAAGCTGATTGGGCCGGCGTCAAACTTGAGAACTTGATCCTTTGGTGCCACTTTGGCGCCGCCGATCAAAGCGTTGACCGTAAAGCTGCCCGCAACGGTGGAGGTGAAGACTACCTTCACCTCGCCTTCATCGTCCGAGATGTAGGGACCGGGATGATCCAGCTGAATGGCAGCCGGTACATCGAAGGTAACTTCGGCGTCGGGGACCTTGAGGCCATCCTTGTCCATAACAGTGACAACGGCCTCAAAGCCGGTCTCCTCGGAAACCTCCATCGGTCCGGGAGGGGTAGGCGTGATGGTCCAACTTGACTTTTCAGCGCTGGCCGCACCCGGCTTGAAGCTAAAGATTGCCGTGCCAACCATGTCCGTGCCCAGCAGGCCGGTCACCCGAGTGTCAGCTTGTTCGGGGGAAGTCACAGTCACCTCAGCCATGCCGCTTGAAGAGGTTGTCACACTGCAACTGGCCGGATCGCATCCTTGCCGGTTGAAGTGCGGACCACTCACCCCATCCAAGGTGAAGTCAACTGTCACGTCCGGAACCGGGTTGAGCCAGTAGTCGAACAGTTGGACCCAAGCCCGGTGTTCGTCTTGGTCATTGTTCAAGACCGATCCGCTGGTGGCTCCCCACACCGACTTGCCCAGGTCCGGCGGGCCGGCCTTGAAGGTGGCTTTGCGGATCTCATCGGCGCCGGGGATTTGGCCTTCCGGAATGAAGGCGCTGACATCATAGGTGCCCGCCTCTGAGACCGTGAAGTCAGACCATTCGGCAAACCCGTTGACGGTCGGAATGGAAGGACCGGCCTTCCAAAGGCTGCCAGATTCTGGCTTGTAGTAGAACGTGACCGTGCGCTGTGGCAAGAAGTTGTTGCCGGAGGAGTCCTTCAGTTGGACCTGCGGAGTGTGGTACTCCGACATGACCACCTTCTTCACCTGATCGGTGGGGATGGTGAACTCCGATTCGCCTAGGGACAGATCGGCGTTGGTGAACCGCGCCCGGGCTGGAGAGCCATCCTCAATGGGGCCGGCGGCCAATTCGGCGGTCACCTCATAGCCCGTCTCATTGACGACCTTAGAGATCAACGGCAGCCTGGCCCGGCCCAAATCCATACCGGAGGTGCCGGTCAGGACACTGACCCTGGCGGCGCCGCCAATCATGATGTCGCCGACATAGGTCACATTCTCAGGGATGATGAAGGTCACAGGCTCGCCACCAACGTAGTTGCCGTTCTGGTCGCGAACCTCAGCCACAATGACTTGCTGCTCAGTACCATTGGCCTTGGAGGCGACGGTTGGCGAAACCAGTTTGGACATGCCAGCCACCGCCGGGCCAGCCACGAACTGAGCGCCGACGGTCTTGACCGAAAGATCGGTGTCAGTCCCAATCAGGTCATCACCGATCGAAACCGTGACATCCCACCAGCCGGCGTAGACCGTTGTCAGATCCACTGTGGCGGTGCCACGCCCAGCCGAACCGGCCTGGACCGGGACCCTCACGGCGCTGCCGCCAACTCCTGGCCGGGGACGGAACCAGACCGTGGCGCCGGCGCCGTTGATCAAGTCGCCTTCGGCATTCCTGAGGGTGACAGTGACTGTATAGCCATCGGAGCCGTCAGCGTAGGGCGTGGGCTGGCCAACGTTGGTGCTCTTCGGCTCAACCCGGAAAGAAGAGGTGTCCTTGGACGCCGGTTTGTTGGAGAAGTTGACCTTCTGGGGTGTAGCCCTGAACGTCTCATAGACGCCGGTCACATCGAACTGGCCAGGCCACACCGAATAAATGCGGGCAGTCACCCAGCCGTCCGAGCCGGAGACGCCACTCTTGGTGAGGGTGCCTGATTCGGCGTGGTCAAACAGCGGGCCGCTTTCTTGGGCCGGGTCATAGAGCAACGCAAAGCCCAGGTTCTTGCCTGACAGCGGGTTCTTGTAGGCGTCGCGAGCCTGCATCTTGGCTTCGGCGAAGGCATCCCCGTCAGCCGCTTTCGTCGCACTATCTGCCGTGAAGGAGAGCAGGGTCTGGTTCACGTCCAGTTCACCGGCGTGGAAGGTGGCCGGCAACGGCGAGTTGGTGACCAGACCCGGAACGTTTTGAATGGTCGCGCTAACAGACCAAGTAACAGCGGCATCCGAGCCGAATTCCCAGAACGCCACACCACCGGCGCCTACCGCAACCGGACCAGAGTTGGCTGTCGCGGGGGCGTTCTGCGGGGTGGTGTAGGTGGCGCTGAACACGACGTAGGCCGTGCCCGGGTCAGCCGGGTTACCGAAGGCATCCCGGACTTCTACCTCAGCGCGGTGCTTCTCTGTACCGCCAACCAGTTTGGTGATGGTGCCAGCTGGGCCGGCTGACGGAATGGACAACCTGCTGGCGGAAGATGACGGCACACCGGCCACGAACTTCACCTTGACAATGCCATCACTGCCGATTGGGGCGGTCTCAGCGGCATTCTTGACGGTGCCGATTAGGGCCGGAACCTCGCCTTCCACGGCGATCGAAGCGGTCACGTCATAGGCGGTGGCTACCCGTGCCGAAACGTCAACGCGGGCTTGACCACCATTGATAGGGACAGTCACATCGTGGGCTGCGTCCAAAGCTGAAATGGGCTCAGCAGAGCCGCGCAGGCCGGCCGGAAGATGGAACACCACCGAACCGGATTCGGCCGCGTTGCCGTTCTTGTCAAAGACCTTGGCGACCACTGGAACGGTGGCTGTGTCACCAGCTTGGGCTTGGACATCAGACTGAACCAGCCAAGAAGCTTCAGCCCACGGCGCCCCGGCGATCATATTGGCATACCAGTTGCCGCCGGTCTTCGGGCTGAGAGCCTGGCCCAGGCTCCTGACGGTGATGGCCTTCATCCCGGCGATGGTGCCGGTAAAGGGCGCCTCGTAGAAACCCTCGCCAGTGGATACGAACGGCCGCACCGTGATGCCACCGCCATCCGGGCCGAAGCCTGCCAAGGAGGCGGCCGCAGTGGTCACCGGGGAACCGCTGGTGCCCATCAGGAAGACCGTAACTGTGCCCTCATCGGTGCCATCGGCCACGACTTGGGCATCTGACACGAAGTAGTAGGACTCAGCGATGTCAATGTCAGAGTCTTGCCAGGTGGCGATCTTCGGGTAAAGACCGCCGGGGCCCTTGGGCAGATCAACCCAGTCGCCTTCAACCATGATTTGTGCGGTTACCTCGCAGCTCTCGTCAACATCGGAATACAAGCTGGCGGCGGCTTTACCAACCGGGCTGGTGGTGGTCTCAAGGGTCTTGACTCCTGAGGTGCCTTCTTTCAGGAAGACAGCTGAGCAGGACTGGTCCACTTTGAAGCGGACATCGGCACTACCGACCGGGTTGTAGCGGCCGGCATCCCAGACCCTGATTCCCAAAGAGAAGGTGTGGCCCGTGAAGTGGGGCACGCCTTGGCCGATCGGTTCGGCGGTCGGGTCATCCCAGTTGTCCGGCGGGTCGCTCTCACCAACGCCGGAGAAGACCAGCACCGAGAACTGGGCGGAAGCCGGCGGCGTGACGAACTTGGCGGTCACATATTGATCTTGGCTAGTTTCCTCGCGAATCTTGAACGGAGCACCCTGCTCCGGCGAGTGCGTTACCTCGATTTCCTTATCGCCCTGACGGGAGGCGTACACATCCAGTGTGTACTCACCTCCCTTGCAGAGCCCGTCCTCCAGGGCTTCGGCGCAAACAAACTGACCTTTGCCGTCAACCACGTTGGAGAAGAACACACCCGGGGCAGTGTCGTTGAGCGGGGAAGACACCACGAGAGAGCCGTCCAAATGGCCGCTGGTGTATGGCAGGTTGGCCGAATCACGCAAGGTCACGGTGATGGTTTGGCTGCCGGGGGCTTGGCCACCGGGCCGCGGCGCCAAATAGTTGGCGAACTGGTCTGCCCGTTCGGTAATGGTCATGTACGAATACTGCGCGCTGCCGCCACCAGCCCGGAACCATACCGGCACTGGCGAAGTGTTAGACGGCTGGCCGCTGTCTTCGTTGGTCAAGAAGCCAGCCGTTGAATTGGCGGTGATGCCGTAGCCGCCCGGATCTTTGGCCGTCAGTCGAATCGACACATCGCAAGCGCCACTGGCGTTTGTTGTGCAGGTGGCGGTGTCACCAACGGCCTGCCAGGTGGTACCACCATCGGCGGAGGTTTCAAACTGGGCACCACCCGCCGGGGCGGTCGAACCAGGCAGCGGGGCAACTGTCAGGGTCACGGTGGCGCCGGCCTTGGCGACCGGGTGAGACAGGCCGTCCTTGTCCAGGGCGCTGCCCTTGGCGGCGACCTGCACTTGCGAAGTCTGGGAGTTGGCCAACAACTCCTGGCCCTGGTTGTTGGACGGATCAGCGCTGACCGTGGACAAGGAAGCATCGAAGGCCGGCGTGTATGCCAGGTAGCAGGTGATGTCGGAAGGCAACACTCCGCCGCTGCCAACTGGGACGGTGACAGTGCCGGCCAGTTCGGCCACGGCCGCGCCCAGGTCAGCACCGGATTGGGTGTCAACGCAGCGAGTCAGATCGCCAGCACCGGTGGCCAGCTGCCAGCCGCCCAGATCCGCGGCGTCATCAGCTCCCACACCTTGGGTGAAGATCGTTACCGCAGAGTTGGCTACGTCCACCGCGTGACCTTGGGTAGAGGCAGTGTAGGTGGCGCCTCCCGTGGTCAAGATGGAATCCGAAGCGCTGGAGGGCGCCGTGCTGGAGACGTTGCCGAAGCCAAGTGAGACGTAGGCCGGGAAGCCGCCCGCCGTACGGGCCTTGACGCGGATCACGGACGGCGCGGCGCCCAGGGCGTAGTCCTCAACCTCACCGAAAGGCTTCCAAGCGGTCGATGACGCGGCCGCGGCTGACGGCCCACGGGTAGTTGGCGTGACGGCCGAATCCATCGAAATACGAGCCCTGGCGAACAGTGTGGCCATCCGACTGTTGGGCAGCGTAGTAGGCGCGGTGTAGGTGCAATAGACGTAGTCCGAACCGCTCAATGATGGCGAACAGGCGCCACCGCCAAGCAGGGCCTGATCGAAACTGGTGGACACGCCCGAAGCATTGGCGGAGGTGATCCAGGCCTTGATGAAGGCGGACCGGACCGCGGTCGGGTTGCCGCCGGCCTTGGCCCGGAAGCCGTAGGTCTTGCCGGCTGCCATGATCTGCCCCTGCGCGGGTACCCAGTCATCAACCAGGCCGCCTGAGGCGGAGAACTCCAGGCCGTCATCGGTGGCGTGGGCGTCTGCCAGTGGGCTGTTGACACCGTCGTCATAGATGCCGGGGCGATCCCCCAGGAACAACCAGTTTTCACCAACTCGCAGCGGGTTGGCGTAGGGGCCGGACTGGGCGTTGGTGGACCGGTAGCCCGCCGGCGAATCGCCCCAGGAACCGGCCGCGGTGACACCGAAGTCAGCCTCGGCTACGGCCAGGCCGCCGTCCAGGTCAATGCGGGTGACAATGGCGGCGCCGCCGTTGGCGTCCAGCGGGCCGGTCAAAGTGGACGGGTTGGCCGTGGACACAGTCGGGTCAATCCCATCTCTGCGGGCGCCCCAGCAAGCCGCGGTGGTCTGCCCGGGCTCCAGGTCAACCAGTTTGTAGTCCTCGGTTGGGGTGGCGCAATAGGGGCGTACCACGTTGTGGCCGAAGTCCGGCATGTCCGGATCTTCGAAGACCCCGGCTGTGCTGAAGGTTTGGACAGCGTTGGCGCCATCAACGGTGGGGCGGGCCAACCGCACCACGTATTGCTTGTGAGCACCAGAACCGCCCACCAAGATGGAATACAGACCGCCGCCGGCGGTCTTCAGGTCACCCACTTGGGTCCAAACGGGAGAGGCTTCGGTGCCGTCGTTGCGGAACACTTCGATATCTTGGCCGGCCAAGCCCTGTTCGCCGGCGTCCAGCACGCCATTGCCGTTCTTATCGTTGTAGACGGTTCCCTCAATGACCGCCGGCGTTTGGGCCGTGGCCAAGTCACCAACGGAGCCGCCATTAACCTCGCCCAGGTCCTGTGGTGCGTCCCGCATGGGGTCCCAGCGGGTCAACACAGTGCTGGTCCGAACAGTAAAGAAGCTACCTTCGGCGAAGGCCAGCCCGCGGGCGTCGAAACCGTAATAGCCGACGTAGCTGACGAATGGCTTGACCAGGGAGAACTCCCAATCGGCTCCCTCGATGGGGACGCCGTCGGCGTCTTTGGGGACGGTCACACGGATCAGCGCCTGTCGCCTCTGGTTGAGCTGTCCGGCCAAGACCAGCACGTCGCCCTTGGCATCAATCATCAAGTCTGAGGCCAACCTCCAGGCGTCGGTGGCGGTAACTGTCTCGCCCGTTTGTTCCTGCCACTGCGTGTTCAAAGACTTGCCGCCGGCGCCGACCCACTGGGTGGTGGCGCCAACACAGGTGATCTTGTCACCCTGAGCCGAAGGTGAGGCCAGCTTGTAGACGGCGGTGTTCTTCGTCACAGTCGCGCTGGTGGCGCTCAGGTTTTCGAGAATGCCACCGACAATGGTGTACAAGAAGCCGCTGCGCTGGCTCACCCCGCCGCTGAAACGCAGGTCCGTCGACCGGCAAACGCTCTGGTTGGCCGGGATCTGCAGGGCGGAAGCATTGGCGTTGTAGATTCTGCCGTAGTTCACGGCGTCCACCTTGGTCTGACCACCAGTGACATAGGAATGGTAAACGGTTACGTTGTTCAACGGGGTGCTGGCATCCACGCTGGTGGTGACGATGTCAACGAGCTGAAGAGAGTCATCGATCACTCGGCCCTGGGCATCCTTCTCATGACGGAACAGCGGGCCGAATCCCACCGTGCCTCCCGGGTTGCTTGTGGCGGTGCCATTAGCGGAGCCCCGCGGATTGAACATCCTCTTGAAGTTGGCAGGGTCAATGTTGTTGACGTCGCCGCCGGTCCTCAGGGCCCGGGCGTCACTGACCACTTCCTTGTACCACATCTGATCGCCGTGATACTTGCCGTCCCAACCGTTGTCAAAGGTCACAGCGCTGGCTGTTGGCGCATTGCCGATGGAATCCGCCACCACCAGACCGGTGAGCGCTACCGCCGCCGTTGCGAGACCCGCAACATAGCGCAGGGCGCGTTTGACTGAGCGGTTGCCGGAACGGAACAGGGGAGATTTAACGCTGGTTGACCCTGCGCATTCACGCATCTTGCTTCCTTCTTTTGTTGGGGGAGCTGTGCGGACGAGCCTGCGCCCACCCCTACAGCAAAACTACTTATCAAAGTCGCTCTAGCGTACGCCTTAACCTGCGGATCTCGAAAGTGCAAAAGTGCTGCTCTTAGCGAACTATAGAACGGTATAGAGGGCGATTCGCCAGTTCGCTGTAAGCGAACCATTTGGCGCGGTTTCCGCAGGCGCATTTCCGAATTCCCTTGGCGACCAGGCCAAACGCGGGCGGGTGGCGGACTGAGGGGCTGGGCGCGCGGCATCGACCACCCGGGGCTGAAGGGTGGCGCGAAGGGCCCCCCAAGCCGTCTGAAGCGCCAAGCATTTCTACCTAAGCGCCGTGACCGCCCGGAGCCGGCCAAACCCAATTCACGGCCGAAAACGTTGCACGGCGTGCAACTTGATTTGTCAACGACCAAGGTCACGGCGGCCGCGAATGGCGCCGCCCTAGCATGGGCAGACGTCCTCAGAACACTCAACACCGTGCAAAGGAGCACACTCTATGAACAACAAACCAACCCGCGTTGTCCTCTATGGGGCCGGCCTGATGGGGGCGGTGATCATCCGCTACCTGCTTGAGAAGGGCTTTGAGCTGGCTGGGGTGATAGACAACAACCCAGAGTTGGTTGGCAAAGACGCCGGCACTGTTGCCGGGTTGGAGCGAGAACTAGGCGTCCCGATCAGCGCAGACGCAGAAGCCGTCCTCTCCCAGGGCGCGGATATCGCCGTGCTGACACTGCTGTCCCTGATGACAGACATGGAACCGTTCTTTGCCGCCTGCGCCCGCCACGGCGTCAACGCCATCTCTACCTGTGAGGAGGCCTTCTTCCCCCAGACCACCTCACCTGAGATCACCGAACGACTGGATGCTCTGGCCAAAGAACACGGCGTCACCCTGACCGGCTCCGGCTACCAGGACGTCTACTGGGGCAACCTGGCCACGGTCATCGCCGGATCAACCCAACAGATGACCGCCTTGGAAGGCGTCAGCAGCTACAACGTTGATGATTACGGCATAGCTCTGGCCAAGGTCCACGGCGTGGGCATGACCCCAGAAGAGTTCGCCCGGGAGGTTGCAGACGCCAACGTGCCATCTTTCGCGATGAACGTGCCCGGCTGGATTGCCTCACAACTGGGGTTGCACATGACTGGCATCTCCCAAGTGTTGATGCCCGCCTACTCCGATCATCCCGTCAAGTCCACCACCCTGGGCCGCGAAATTCAGCCAGGCCAGGCGCTCGGCATGGCCGCCCGGGCCACCGCCACCACCCGCGAAGGGATCGACATAGTCATGGAGGTGCGCGGCGTGGTCTACGAACCAGGCGATGTGGACCTCAACAGCTGGGTCATCACCGGCGAGCCGACCACCAAAGTGGACGTCGACAAACCCAACACCGTGGAACTGACCTGCGCCACCGTGGTCAACCGGATCCCGCAGGTGATTGCCGCGCCGGCCGGCTTCACCACCGTGGAGTTGCTACCGCCGGCCAGGTACCTCCCAACGCTCGATCAGCGCTGACTTTCCTTCCTCCGCCGGTTGCCGATGCCGCGCGCCCAGGTCCGCTAGTACGTCACCGGGACGCGGCATCGGCAGCCACCTTGCCGGTGTTGTGGCTAGAGGCGGAGCGCCAAACGGTAGGCGGTGTGGATGGCATCCATGATCTTGCCGGGCGCCACCGCGTCACCGACCAGGTAAGCCTCCTGGCCGGCGGCCGCCAACTGGCCGTGCAGATCCTGTTCCGACTTGAAGCCCACGGCCACCACGACCTGATCTGCCTCCAGCAGTTGAGTGCCGGTTGGGCCGGAGACCTTGACGCCGCCGTCGGTGACCTCCTCCACCACTGTGGAGGTCAACACATCCAGATCAGTCTTGGCGAAGCGCTCCGAATAGGACAGCATGTCCGTCACTGCCACATCCGACATAATCTGGGGCAGCATTTCCACAATTGTCACGGCGTGGCCGTTCTCTGACAAATGCAGCGCGGTTTCACTGCCAACCAGGCCACCGCCAATCACCACAATTCGTTTGGCCGGCGCGGTGGTGCCATT
>JAIRTF010000318.1 GCA_031255075.1 Bifidobacteriaceae bacterium
TAACCTCCTGGATGGGGCGTACGGGGTATGCCCGTTGATCAACACGCAGCGCCACAAGCTTAGTGGCTTGACGGCGGCTTCGACTCCAAAGAGTGTAACTAGTTTCCGCGCCCGGACAAACGTGCGACGGACCAGGTGTCTGCGGGGCGAGCCGTTATGGTAGGAGGCTGTACTAGTTGGCACCCGAATCGAGGGAATGCGAGTGACAAGACGCCTGCTGGCGATAGCAGCGATTGGGTTGGGCTTTGTGGTGATGGGTCTGGCCGTTGGATCAGCCACCGTGTGGCGGCCGGCGGACCACATCTCCGCCAGCCACCAGGTCGGTGGCGGCACCACCGCGCTGCTGGCGGATCCAGGTGTGATGGAAGCCCAGGCGGACTCGGTGACCATTACCATCGAAGCGACAAAACCCGTGGTGGTAGCCGTGGGACGGGACAGTGACGTAGACGCCTGGGTGGGCGATTCGCCGGTTGAACACCTGACCGGGTTCATCAACCGGGAGCGTTTCAAGGTTACGGAAGCCGGTAGCGGCGAACGGTTGGGCGCGGCCGCCGGCTCCGATCTGTGGGTGGTTTCGCGTCAGTTTGACCGCGGTGGGGAGTTGCGTTGGGACCGGCGCGATCAGGGCCGCTGGATGTTGGTGGTAGCCCCGGCGGACGATGCCGAGGGCACCGGCTCCCTAGAGGGCGTCAGCTTAACCATGACCTGGCCGCAAGTCGTTACTACTCCATGGCTGGCCCCCGGATTGGTGTTGGGATTGGCCTTGGCCGGCGGGGGCGGCACCTACCTGGCAATGGCGTTCATTCGCGGCCGCCGTGGCACTCTGGCCGCCATCCCCAAGGCCACCGCGGCCGAAGTGGCCAGCCCAGAGGTCTCCGCAGAGGACAAGCAGTTGGTGCCGGCCGCCGCTGGAATGGCCGCCGTTGGCGCTCCTGGCGTCGGTGGGGCCACAGATCAACCAGAGACGTTCTCACCGGGTGGTGCAAGTCCAGTGGCCGGCCAGGGGCCGGCGGATGAAGCGGCCACCACGCCGCCGCTGACCGGAACCGGAGAACCAGAGGCGGTTGGCGAGCCCGACTTGGTTCCAGAGTTGCCGGCGCCGCGCAAACGGTCGCTATTCAGGCGCCGAGCCAAGGCCGTCTACGAAGTACCAATGGCGCCGCCGCCACCGGCCCCGGTGGTTGAACCGAAGCTGGACTTGGGTTTGGCCACACCCAACCGGAACTGGGAACGGTTGGCCGCTCCGCAGTTGCATTACCCGCAGGACGGGGACACCGGAGACATCCCATTGCCTGGCGCGGACCATTCAGACCAGGATGCCAGCCCGGCCGATCGCAAATTCTCTTTGGCGGATCGGATTCCGCCCGCAGCCACACCGGCCCGCCCGCTGGTCGATTCGGAAGCCGGCCCCTGGCCGGGTTCCAGCCTGGGAGCAGACGCCCAGAGGGAGCCGCGTTTCGGCCAGGCACCCGCTTGGACCTCAGATGCGGCAGCCGGCGCCTCTGGCTCAAGCGAGGCGACGCCAGCGGACAGCCCAGCCGGCGCAGACCGCGCAGACGCCGCAGGCAGCACACCGAGCCAGGAACTTACGAGCCCGGCGGCGCCGGCCGCACCAACTCCCAGTGGCACGGTCCTGGCGCCCAGCGGATCAGTGGCGCCCGCGGCACCGTGGACCGGCTCGGCGCCCAGCCCGGCCGGAGACGCCCCTGTGCCGCTGCCGGCCCCGGCCGCGCCCGCCGCGCCAATCGTGCCCGCCGCGCCGGCCAGCCAACAACCAGGTACCAGGCCAATCACCGCGGCCGAAAAGATTGCCGCCCTGCGGGACGCCCGGTCCTCGATGGCTGATGAGGCCGCTGCGACCATCGCCGCCGCCCAGGCCGCCGCCGCCGGCGTCGGCTCGGCAGCCGGTCTGACCCGCCGCCAGATTCGGGAAGCCGAACGGGCCGCAGCCGAGGCCCTGCACGCCGGGGTCCGCCAGACCGGCGAAATCCCGCCCTGGGAGGAACTCCCACCCGCGCCCAAGCCGCAGGTTCAGATGCAAACCGGGGAAGGGGAGACCAAGTGATCGGCCGGGATAGATATTCACGTGCCCGCCAGGGCAGCGCCAAACGGGCCTGGATGGCCGCTATCTGTGCGGCATCGGCCGCCCTGGCGATGGCAGGGTGCGCCGGCAAGGTGCCGGAAGTCAAAGCCCCACCGGTCCCGGCCGAACCGCCGGTCATTTTGGAGGCTGCCCAAATCGACCGAATCTTGGGCTCTTTGGCGGACGATTTGGAAGCCGCCGCCGCCGAAATGAACGCCGAACCACTCGAAAACCGAGTCGGTGGTGCCGCTCTGACCATGGTGACCGCCCAATACGCCGCCAAAGCGGCCAACCCCGATGGCGAGATCTTCGAGTTGGGGTGGAAGTTTGCCGACGGCTGCATAGTGTCCCTGTCCCGGGAGTGGCCGCGCAGCTTTGTGGTGGTTGGTGAAAGCGCCGAAGCCGAAGCGCCGTTCATCTACCAAATCCAGCAAGCCGACGCCCGCAGCCCCTACAAGCTGGTGGCCTGGGCCCGCATGTTGGGCGGCGCCGACGTACCACCAGCGGCCGCTCCCGGGGTGGGCAGCCCGCAAGTGGGCGTCAACTCTGATGACGGCCTGCGGCTATCCCCAGCCGCCGCCTTGGAGGCCTACGCCGCCGCCAAACAGAACCCCACCGCCGAACAGGCCACCTTGTTCGACACCGCCCACGCACCCGACCAGCCGGACCGTGACCCGGCCCGCGGCTATTGGAACGCGTTGGTGCAATCGTTGACCGCCGGGGTTTCGGCATTGGATGATCACAAACTGACCCAGAACGTCACAGCGGTTGAGGGGTCAGTCTTCGCGGTCGCCACAGCCGATGGCGGAGCCTTGGTGTTTGGCCAGGTGAAATCCACGATTGACCTGTCCTTCCGACCGCAGGAAGGGGCCAGCGTGCTGCTTTCCCCAAAGGGCTACACCGGGCTGGGCGCCACCACTTTGACCGTTCAGCAGTCCGCCTACCTGGAGTACCTCCAGACTGTGGTGTTGGCGGTGCCACCAGCCGGTGGTGAAGGACCCGTCCGGGTGATAGCCGTGGCCGATGTGCCCGTGCTGGTGAGCGTGAAGTAACAAACCGAAGTGATTGGGATGGTGACATGAGCGACCGGTTCGCTGATTCGAAAATGCCAGATTTGGCCAAACCCGCTGCCGGCGCCGCCGGAGCGGTGGTGGCCGTAGACGGCGAAGAGGCCTTCCGACAGTTGGTGGAACAGTCCAGCCGAGTGCCGGTGGTGCTCTACTTCTGGGCCAGTTGGTCTGAGGCCAGCCAAACCATGCTGGGGGTCGTCAGTCAAGCCGCCAACGAATCCGGCGGGCGCCTGCTGCTAGCCACCATTGATGTGGGTGCCAACCAGGCCATTGCCGCCGCTTTGACCGTGCAGACGCTGCCCGCCGCGGTGGCGGTGGTTGGTGGCGAACCGGTTGAGTTGTTCCAGGGACCGTTGACGGCCGAACAGGTCCGGGCCCTATTTGACCAGCTACTCAAAGCTGCCGCCACCGTTGGCGTGACCGGCACGGTGACCGGCGCCGAACCAGAACCGCCGCCCTTGCCGCCGTTGCACCGGGCCGGTTATGACGCTCTCGAAGCCGGTGACCTGGCAGCCGCCAAAGCCGCCTTCAGCCAAGCCCTGGCCGAATCGCCGGCTGACCGGGAAGCCAAGGCTGCCCTGGCCCAGGTGGAGTTGTTGGAACGGACCGACCAGGCCGGGCAGACGGATGTGGACGGTTTGCTGAAGGCCGCTGCGGCGCCGGGCGCCACTGTGGACCAGGTTTTGACCGCGGCCGATGCCGCCGTGGCCGCCGGCCGTAGCGCCGAAGGTTTTGCTGTGGTGCTGCAGGCGATGCGTGGCGCCAGCCCCGAAGCCAAAGATGAACTCCGGCTGCGGCTGCTGTCCCTGTTCGAGGTGGCCGGCGAAGCCGATCCAGCTGTCGGCGCGGCTCGCCGCCAACTCAGCGCGGTGCTGTTCTAAACACTGCCCAGGCGCGCGGTAGAGCCGTGGGGCCAACCAACTGCGCGTGGGGCTTCCCGAAGCGCCCGTAGACCCCGTCCGGGGGATTGACCGCCGGCGCAGGCTTTCAGGGACGGTCTAGGAGCTGGCTGTGTCAGGTGTGAACCAGACCGCGCCCAACGGTGGCAGACGGACCGAGGCCGAATAGGACCGGCCATGCCATTCGAGTTGTTCGGCTTGGATGGCTCCCAAGTTGCACACTCCGGAACCGCCGTATTCGGTGGCGTCAGTGTTGAGGATTTCATTCCACCGGCCGCCGGCCGGCAACGCCAAGCGGTAGCCCTCATGGGGGACGCCGGCAAAGTTGACCACACAAACGACCTGTGAGCCGTCCTGACCACGGCGGATGTAACCCAGAACGTTGTGGTTGCCGTCATCGGCATCAATCCATTCGAAGGTGGCCGGGTTGGAATCCTGATCCCACAGCGCCGGATGAGCTTTGTAGATGGTGTTCAACTCCCGGACCAAGGAAGCCAAGCCCTGGTGGGTTGGCTGGTCCAACAGCCACCAGTCCAACGACCACTGTTCAGACCATTCCACGCCCTGACCGAATTCGTCACCCATGAACAGCAACTGCTTGCCTGGGTGGGACCACATATAGGCGTACAGGGCCCGCAGGTTGGCCAGCTTCTGCCAATCATCGCCCGGCATCTTGGCCATCAACGAGCCTTTGCCGTGAACCACCTCATCATGGGACAGCGGCAGGAGGTAGTTCTCAGAGAAGGCGTACACCAAGGAGAAGGTGATCTCACCGTGGTGATACTTGCGGTTGACCGGGTCTTCCCGCATGTAGCGCAACGTGTCATTCATCCAGCCCATGTTCCACTTGAAACCGAAGCCCAAACCGTTGTTGGAAGTGGGCGCGGTCACCCCCGGCCAGGCGGTCGATTCTTCGGCAATCATCACCACACCGGGGTAACGCTTGTAGGCGGTGGCAGTGGTTTCCTGCAGGAATGAGATGGCCTCCAGGTTCTCCCGGCCACCAAACTGGTTGGGGCTCCACTGGCCATCCTCACGCGAATAGTCCAGGTACAGCATGGATGCCACTGCGTCGACTCGCAGGCCGTCCACATGGAACTCCTCGAACCAATAGTTGGCGTTGGCCATCAAGAAGTTCCGCACTTCGACCCGACCAAAGTTGAACACCAAGGTGCCCCAATCGGGGTGCTCACCGCGTTGCGGATCGGGATACTCATACAAGGCCGAACCATCGAACTTGGCCAAGGCGAAAGAGTCTTTGGGGAAGTGAGCCGGCACCCAGTCCAAGATCACACCAATGCCGGCCTGGTGGAGCTTGTCGACCAGCAACCGGAAATCATCTGGTGTGCCGTAGCGGGAGGTTGGCGCGTAATAGCCGGTCACCTGGTAGCCCCAAGATGGGGTGTACGGGTGCTCTGCCACCGGCATGAATTCGACGTGGGTGAAGCCCATGGCGGTGACATATTCGACCAGCTCGGTGGCCAACTCTTTGTAGCCCAAGCCTTCGTGCCAAGAGCCGATGTGCAGTTCGTAGATCGACATCGGCCCCAAATGCGGGTTGGCTTGTTTGCGGGTGTCGAGCCAAGCGGCATCGCCCCACTGGTAGTTCGATTCGGTCACCACCGAAGCGGTAGCCGGCGGCCGTTCAGCGGCCCGTGCCAACGGATCGGCCTTCTGGACCCAGGCACCGCCACGGGTCAACAGTTCGTACTTGTACTTGGTGCCGGCGCCAACATCCGGCACGAACACTTCCCACACACCGGCCGCACCCAAAGACCGCATGGCCGTAGCCCCAGACGTCCAAGAGTTGAAATCGCCGATGACGCGCACCGCCTGGGCATCCGGCGCCCAGACCGCGAAAGAAGTGCCCGTAACCTCGCCGAAAACCGACGGATAGGTCCGCACCCGGGAGCCGAGCGCGCGCCACAACTCTTCATGGCGGCCTTCCCGGATCAGTTGCAGGTCCAGTTCACCGAGCGACGGCAGGAACCGGTACGGGTCGTCCACCAGGTTGGTGACATCACCGTAGGTGACTTCGACGCGGTAGTCGGGGACTTCGTCGCCATCGATCACCGCCACCCAGACGCCGTCCTGTTCGTGTTCGGCTGGGACCTTGCCGTCCGGGGTGACAATTGTGACTGCGTCCGCCAACGGCCGCAGGGTGCGGATGGTCACCGCGCCGTTGTAGACATGCGGGCCGAGCACCGCGTGCGGGTCGTAGTACATTCCATGGCCAACCGCCCACAGAACGGAGGAGTCAACCGGGATTGGGGTGACGTCAGTCATGGGGATAACCCTTTCATGGATCGAACCTGTCACCCAAAGGTAGCGGGGCAGACGGCCAAATGTAGAGCCAGTCGGCTAGGGCCGCCCACCGGCCGGCACCAAATGGATCAGATGGCCAGGGTTGGTGGCCGGATCCAAACGGACAAACGGCTCCCGGCCCCAGTCATAGGTTTGGCCGGACAGCAGATCGTGGGCGTGGAAGCGGATGTCCCCAGCGGCGTCCCCCAAGCCGATGGCCGCCAGGTCCAGCTCTACCAGTCCTTCCCGGGTGTTGTGCGGATCAATGTTGACCACCACCAAGACTGTGTCCGCTTGTCCATCCGGGGCCACCTCGGCTGGGACATGCCGGGAGAAGGCCACCATGGCCGGATCGGTGGTCGGGTGGACGGCTACGTTGCGCAGGCGCCGCAGCGCCAAATGCTCCCGCCGGGCGGCGTTCAGGCGAGTCAACAGCCCTTCCATTTCCATGGCGCCAGGCTCGGCGTAGTCGCGGGCTTTGAACTCGTATTTCTCGTTGTCGATCTGTTCTTCGGAACCGGGGCGGGCTATGTCCTCGATCAGTTCGTAGCCGGAGTAGATACCCCAAGTGGGGGCGAAGGTGGCGGCCAGGATGGCTCTGATCTTGAAGGCCGCCCGGCCGCCTTGCTGCATGTAGGGCGTCAAAATGTCATGGGTAGTGGGCCAGATTGACGGCCGCAGGAACGAACCTTGATCTGAGGCCAGTTCCTGGACGTAGTCCTCCAGTTCGGTCTTGGAGTTGCGCCAAGCGAAGTAGGTGTAGGACTGGTGGAAACCGATCATGGCCAGGGTTTGCATCATGGGCGGGAGGGTGAACGCCTCAGCCAAGAACACCACTTCGGGTGATTCGGCGGCCACGTCGGTCAACAGCCGCTCCCAGAACGGCAACGGTTTGGTGTGGGGGTTGTCCACCCGGAAAATG
>JAIRTF010000125.1 GCA_031255075.1 Bifidobacteriaceae bacterium
TTCCCGGTTCGTCTTACGTTTCCACGATAGGCGATCACAGACAAGGGCGGTCTGCTGTCAGCAGACAGTTTCGGCCGGCCGGCCAAGGGAGATCTAAGAACGGGAGGCTTTGGGCCGCAAATAGGGCGTGACACGGTCATGTAGGCGGCCGTTGGAAGCCAATGCGTCGCTGCCGAACGGGCCGACCACTTTGCCGCGCGTGTCGGTGAACATGCCGCCGGCCTCAGTCACTATGGGTGCTACCGCCACCATGTCATGGGGAGCCAATTCGGGTTCTGCGGCCAGGTCAACGGCGCCTTCGGCCACCAGCATGTAGCTCCAGAAATCACCGAACCCGCGGGTCCGGCCCAGATCGCCAACCAAGCGGATGAAGCCGGGCAACCGGCCTTGGTCTTCCCAATCTGACAGAGAGGAATAGGACATGAAGGCATCGCCCAGCCGTTTGGTCTTGGAAACCTTCAACTGGACGGCTGAATCCAGCCCGGCGCCTTTCCAAGCGCCGTAGCCGGCGGCGGCGAACCAGCGGGCGCCCAAAGCCGGGGCGGAAACCACTCCCACGGCCGGCCTGCCATCAGCCACCAAGCCGATCAGTGTGGCCCAAACCGGCACCCGGCGGACATAGTTGGCGGTGCCGTCAATCGGGTCCAGCACCCAGGCGCGGCTGCGGGCGGCTTGAATTTTTGCCAGCTTGGAAACCTTGGAGCCGCCAAATTCTTCGCCTAGGACCAGGTCATCCGGCCGGGTGCGGGCCAGTTGGTCACGCAGGAACTGTTCGGCCTTGAGATCTGCGTCTGTGACCGGAGTTTCGTCGTCTTTGTGTTCCACGTCCAGGTCATGGGCGCCAAACCGGGCCAAGGTGATCTCATCGACTTGATCCGCCAAGGTCAACGCCAACCGCAGGTCACCCAAATAGGTTTCGGCTTGAACCGGCGCGCTTTGGGCCTGCGCCAACTGTTCAAGGAAGGCCTTACGGGTTTTGTCTTCCTTGGATTTGTCCTTGTCTTTGCTCTTGGCCACGGCCGGTCCTTCCATCAGTTGGGTTGCCGGCCGGCCGCGATCCGCAGATACGAATCGAGCCGCGACAACCGCGCTTGGTTTCCAGTTGCCCATTCTTGCAGGGCACATCCTTGTTGGTTCATCCCATGTTCACAGCCACGTCCGCAGTGGACAGCGATCTCCGCCAGGTCGCTGAACGCCGCCAGAAGTGTCTGATTGTCCACGTGGCTGAGCCCAAATGACCTTACCCCAGGGGTGTCTATGACCCAGCCACCATTTGGCAGTTCCAGGGCCAGCGCTGAAGATGAGGTATGCCGGCCCTTGCCGGTCACCACGTTGACCAGCCCGGTTTGCCGCCCAGCGCCCGGCACCAGCGCGTTGATCAGGGTTGATTTGCCCACGCCGGAGTGCCCCACCAGCACGGTGGTTTGGCCGCTCAACAGTTCTTGGAGCCGCTCCAGTCCGCGAATGCCCGGTTCCGTTTGGTGGCCGATGCCGCGCCCCGCGTCCGCCTCATCCCAGCCGGTGGCCACCACCTCAATTCCTAAAGGTTCATAGATCGCCCGGATTTGATTGAGCGTCTCGGCCGGGTCTTGGTCCTGGGCATCAGTCTGGTCTGACGGCTGGGGCAGATCTCCGGGAGGTGGCTGGGCGGCATCGTCCCGCAGGGTGGGCGCGGCGGCACCATCTCCTTGGCGGGGGAGGAGGTCTTGTTTGGTCAGGCAGATCAGAGCGTCCATGTTGGCGTCATAGGCGGCCACCAACTGCCGGTCAATCATGCGGGGGTTGGGGGGCGGGTCGGCCAGAGAGACAACTATGGCCATCTGATCGGCCCCGGCTACGATCACCCGTTCGCGGCCGCGACCCTCTTCGGTGGCGCGGCGCAGTTCGGAGCGGCGGGGAGCGGTCCGGACAATTCTGGCCAGGGTGTCTTTGTGGCCGGAGGTGTCACCGGCCAGGTAGACCGTATCTCCCACCACCACGCTTTGGTGTCCCAGTTCGCGGGCTTTGACGGCGGTGATGTCACGGCCGTCCAAATGGACGGTATAGCGGCCCCGGTGGGTGGCAGTGACCCAACCTTCAGTGGCGTTGTGATGGCTGGGGCGAATCTTGGTGCGTGGCCTGGAGCCGCTGCGGGTGGCGCGGGTGCGCACGTCATCTGCGGTCAGGTCTTCCCAGCGGGAGTTCACCGCGGCCACAGTTGCTCCCACAGGTTGGTGAAGGAGGGCAGGGTCTTGGCTGTGACGGAGACGTCATCCAGTTCCACTCCGGGGATGGCCAGCCCAATGATGGCTCCGAATTGGGCCATGCGGTGATCGCCATAGGTCTGAAGCAGTGTGCCGCTCAGCGGGGCGGGGCTCAGCCGCAACCCGGTGGTGGTCTGTTCGGCGGAACCGCCTAGGCGGGCAATTTCGGTGGCCAGAGCGGCCAGACGGTCAGTTTCATGGCCGCGCAGGTGGGCAATCCCGGTCAGTTCAAACGGAACTCCGCTGAGTGCGCCCAGGGCCGTCAGGCATGGCGCCAGTTCGCCGGCGGCGGATAGGTCAAGACAAATCGGGCCGGCGGGTGCCTGGTCTGGGTGTCTTTGGTTGGGGGTCCACCCAGGTGCGTCCAAATCATCCCCTGAATCTGGCAAAAGCCCAGGTGAGGTCAGTTCCAGTGTGCCGTCACGGAGACTGGTCCGGGCGCCGAAGGCAGTCAAGAACTGCGGCAGTAGCGCACCTGGCTGAGTGGTTTGGGCCGGCCAGTTGGGAATTCGAATGGTGCCGCCGGCCACTACCGCGGCCGCCAAGAAGGGCGCGGCGTTGGACAGGTCAGGCTCCACTTGGATGGTTTTCCCGGTCAGGCCGCCAGGTTGGATTGTCCAGGCGTAGGGACTGGTTTCGGCGCCGTTGGCGCCGAAGGTTGCCAGGGCCGCCAAGGTCATTTCAACGTGTGGGCGGCTGGGCAGAACGGCCGGTTCAAGGCTGATGGACAGACCCTGGCTATAGGCCGGCGCGGCCAACAGCAAAGCGGACAGAAACTGGCTGGAAAGCCGGGCATCCAAGGTGGTGTGACCGCCGGTCAACTGTCCGGTGCCGGTAACAGTGAAAGGCAGTGAACCGCTGCCGGCCGGTAAGGAAATGTTGACGCCTAGGCGCCCGAGTGCTTCTAACAGGGGACGAATTGGCCGGGCGCCGGCGGCGGTTGATCCGTCAAATCGCACCGGTCCCGCCGCCAGGGCAGCTACCGGCGGCAGGAATCGCATAACGGTGCCGGCCAAACCAATCTGGATGTCGCCGCCCGCTACCACAGGGCCAGGATGGACGTCCCAATGGGTCGAATTTGTCTCAACTCTGGTGCCCAACTGTTCCAGGGACGCGGCCATCAGGCGGGAATCATCGGCATCCAAGGCGCCTTTCAGCCGTGATGGGCCCTTGGCCAATGCCGCCAGCACCAAATAGCGGGCTGTCAGCGATTTGGACCCTGGCAGGGTGATGGTGGCGTGGACCGGTCCAGGGGCTGGCGGCGCGGCCCAACGCCTTTGTTTCACGCTTCTTTGGCGGCGGCGCTACCGGCTCCGCAACGGCGGCCGGAGCAGCAACCACGGCCGGACTTGGCGGAATCCTCCCGGCGTCCTTTGGAATGATGGCGGCCGCGGGTGGGGCCAGCCAAGATCAGCAAAGCCGCGCCGACCAGCGCCACGTGTGAAAAGAAGCCGTTCCGCAAGGCGGCGCGGCGTTCCTCGTCATCTTTGACCTGCCAAAACCGGTATCCAAACAAGGTGGCCGGCACGCTAACCGCCAGACTTGCCAGCGCTCCCAAACGCGGTGCCACGGAGCTGGCGATCAGCGCCCCTCCAACCGCTTGACCAACCGCCCCGGCCTTGACCACCGCGGCCGGTTCAAGATCCAAATTGGTGGCCTTATTGAGGCTCTCAACCAGCGGGGCGGCCACGGCCTCATGCGGTTGGGGACGTCGTAGAACGCTGGTGCCGTCGGCAATTACGGCGGCGCCAATCAAGGCGCGGGCTTTGGCTCGAATCAGGCTCATACCTTAAGTGTCTACCACGTTTCGGGAACAAGCGGCTAAGCGTCAGCGTTATCAGTTCACATGCGCCAACCCCTACTCGCGCCTCCCCCGACGGCAGCCTGGCTGCCGGAGCCGGATCTGGCCGAACACACCATCAAAACTGCACTACCTCCCACCTGGCCGACCTTCACCAGCATCGCTCCGCTAGGCTCGTTAGCCATGATCACCGAGGAGCCCTCGCCGGAGGCCGCCCCAGATCCGCGGCTTCATGAGACGCACGATGAACGCGCCGCCCGTTTCGAGGGCGAGGCACTAGAGTTCATCGACCAGCTCTATGGCGCCGCCATGCGGGTTACCCGCAATCCAGCCGATGCCGAGGACCTGGTTCAGGAGACCTACGCCAAGGCATTCGCCAACTTTCACCAGTACAAACCTGGCACCAACCTGAAGGCTTGGCTCCACCGGATTCTCACCAACACCTACATCAACGATTACCGCAAACGTCAACGCTCACCTCAGCAGACCAACGCTGAGGAGGTCGAGGACTGGCAGATCATGCGGGCTGCGGAGCACGAATCCAAGGGCTTGCAATCGGCTGAATTGGAGGCCCTGGATCATCTGCCGGATTCCAGGATCAAAGACGCTCTGGCCGAGTTGAAAGACGATTACCGTATGGTGGTCTACTACTCGGACGTAGAGGGCTATTCTTATAAGGAGATCGCTCAGATTATGGGCACTCCCATAGGAACGGTAATGTCCCGCCTGCACCGTGGGCGGGCTCAGCTACGTAAGGCTCTGACCGGCCAGGGCATCGGCCCCGAAGGTTCGGAGCCCCTGACGAGAGAGGGGTGAGGTGATGACCAACTCTTGGACACGCTTCGAGTGCGAAGACGCCCTGCCCCGGCTGTACCACTTCATCGATGAAGAGCTGAGCTACCACGAACTGGAAGCCATGCGGGACCACCTGGATGGCTGCGACAACTGCTCCTACGAAGCCGAAGTACGCGTCAAGCTGAAGAGCGTGATTCGCGAAGCCTGCCTTGAAGCGGCACCGACGCACCTGCGGGACAAGGTCTCCGCACGGATCGCCGAGATGCGCGCCTCGATGGCTGAACCGGTCTGAACCAACCGGTTTCTAGGCGTTGGGCCGCCGGCCGTGGTTGGCGGCTGAATTCTTACGAGTGCGGCGCTTGCGGGCACGCTTCGACATGGCATGACTCCTTCAAGGAATGGTTAGAGAACTGCCTGCCAGACTAGCAGCCCGCCGGTTGTGCCTCCCAAGCGACCCTCTGAGGGGCCACCTGGGCGGCCTACGGCGGGTGGGCGGCGCGGCATCGGCCACCGACTGGTTTGGCCGGTGCGGCACCTGGCCGGCACGGCGGTACGGGGTGGGGCCGGTCCGGCGTGTCCGCCGGGGTTTCGCTAGGCGGCGTGGTTAGCTGGTAGCGGAGCCTTGCGGACGCTCTTCCCCCGTCCTGGGTGGAGTGCCACTCGTGATCAGGGCGGTCCGTGGTTCCAAGCGAGACTGACCGACGATTGGGACATGTAGCAGCCAGTGATCAAATTCGACAACGTAACCAAGATCTACGCCCGCGGCGCGCGTCCGGCGCTGGACGAAGTCTCCCTGGAAGTGCCACGAGGCGAATTCTGCTTCCTGGTGGGGGCCTCCGGCTCTGGCAAGTCCACCATGCTGTCAATCGTGCTGCGCGAAGAACACATCACCTCCGGCTCCGCTTTTGTGCTGGGGCAAGACCTCAGCCGTATGCCGCAACGGCGCATCCCGCGGTTCCGGCGGCAGATCGGCTCAGTTTTCCAAGACTTCCGCTTGTTGGACCGCAAGACCGTCTTTGAGAACGTGGCCTTCGCCATGCAGGTGATTGGCCGTCCCCGGCACGCCATTATGCGGACGGTGCCGGACGTGTTGGACCTGGTCGGGTTGGCCGGCAAAGAAAAGCGCACCCCCCATGAACTGTCCGGTGGTGAGCAACAGCGGGTTGCCATTGCCCGGGCGGTAGTCAACCGGCCCCAAATCCTGCTGGCGGACGAGCCGACCGGCAACCTGGACCCGCGCACCTCCGAAGGCATCATGGCCGTGTTGGAACGGGTCAACCAGACCGGCACCACTGTGGTCATGGCCACCCACGATGTTGGCCTGGTAGACCAAGCCCAGCACCGGGTGGTGGAACTGGTTGAGGGCCGCGTTGTCAGAGACGAAGCATCCGGCTACTACGGGGGAGATGTCTGATGCGGTTCCGGTTTGTGGCGGCGGAGATCCTCCACGGGTTCAGACGCAACCTATCCATGATTGGGGCCGTCATCCTGGTGACGTTTGTCTCACTCAGCGCCGTAGGCGCCGCCCTGATGCTGCAAATGCAGGTGGACCGGCTGAAAGGCGACTGGTACGGCAAAGTTGAGGTGTCCATCTTCTTGTGCCCGGTGGACCCGGTTGACATAGCCAACTGCGCCGGCGGAGCCGTCACCCAAGACCAGAAGAACGCCGTCCGAACGCGCCTCGAATCGCCAGAGATGGCCCCCTACGTGGCCCAAGTGTTTGAACAGGACCGCGAATCGGTGCTGGCCGAATACTACGAGCGCTACGGCGAGGACTACCTGCCAGGCCAACTGACCGTGGACGCCTTCGGGCCGGTACTGCACGTCAAACTGACCGAACCAGTCGATGAAACCAAGTTCGATGTGGTCACGGACACCGTCTCCACCATGCCGGGCGTGCTGGAAGCCGTAGACCAATCCGATCTGCTGGGCCAACTATTCGACTTGGTTGGCAAGATCCGGTTGGCGGCCCTGGCCGCGGCGGGAGTATTAGCACTGGCCGCCGTCCTGCTGATCACCACCACGATTCGGCTCTCAGCGTTGTCCCGTCAACGCGAAACCGGCATAATGCGCCTGGTGGGAGCCTCAAACCTGTTCATTCAGCTGCCATTCATGTTGGAGGGCGCGGTGGCCGCGCTCTTGGGTTCTGTGCTGGCGGTCGCTACCCTATGGGGTGGCTCCCAATTCTTGGTGGCCGAATGGGTAGAGACGAACTTCGCCTTGCTGATGGGCAAGGTCAACCCGTTGGACGCGCTGGCGGTAGCGCCGTGGCTGGTCGGTGCCGCGGTGGTGTTGGCCGGTCTCAGTTCAGCGCTGACCCTGAGGCGGTTCACCCGAGTATGACGCGAACGAGATTGACACGGAGGCTGGAACTGAAACGCAACCTGGCCCTGACAGCGAGTGAGGAGTAGAGCGATGGCCACGATTAGGCGTCACCGCCGGAACAGCTACCTGGCTTCCCTGTGCGCCGCTACGGCGGCCTTCGCCGTGCTGCTGTGGGGCGCGGTTGAACCAGCTGCGGACGCCAAGAGCCGCGATGACCTGGAGAAGCAACAGGCCCAGATCCAGTCCGAACTGAGCCAACTGCGCATTGACTTGGAAGGCACCTCGAAAGAACTCCAAGACGCCTACGCCAATCTGGAAGAAGCCAACAAGAAGCTGCCTCTGGCTCAAGCCACCCTGGAAGTGGCCGAATCCGAATACGCCGCCGCTGAGCAAGAACACCAGGAAACAGTTGCCGCCTTGGAGTTGGCCGAATCCCAACGTGACGAGGTCACCCAACAGCTAGCCCAAGATGAAGAGGTTGTTGAACAGTCGCGGCTGTCGATTGGTGTGCTGGCCAGGGATGCCATGATGGGACGCGCCGCCGGAGATTCCGACCTGATGGTGCTGATGGGCGCCTCCTCGATTGACCAGGCAGCCGGCGACATGATGGCCGCCAGCGCCTCCGCCCGGGCCCGCGATTCGATTCTGACCCAGGCCCAGGAATCGGTTGGGCTGAACAAGAACCGCAAGGCCCGCCTGGAGTCTGTCACCACGGAGATCGCCGCGCTGAAGGTCAAAGCCGAAGAGGCACTGGCCAAGGCTGAACAAGCCCGCCTGGCAGCTGAAGCCGCCAAAGCCGAACTTGAAGCCCTGCAGGCTTCGCTGGTCGCATTGGCCGGCGAATTGGAAGCCCAAAAGGCCGCTGAAGAAGCCAAACAGGCTGATCTTGAAAACCAGAAGAAGCAGGTCCAGGCCGACCTCAACAAGCTGCTGGAAGAAGAGGCCCGCAAGGCCAACGTTTCCGGCGGCGGCGCAGTGCCGCCCCCAACGCCCGGATTCTACGGCTGGCCGTTGTCCTCGCTGCGGGTCGCTTCACCATTCGGGTGGCGGGTCCACCCGATCTACGGCACCCGCCGGCACCATGACGGCGTGGACCTGTCGGCATCCTGTTCCCAGCCGATCTTCGCCTCGGCCGGCGGCAAGGTGATCTTCACCGGTTGGGCCGGCGGCTACGGTAACCGAGTGGTCATCAGCCATGGGAACGTCAACGGCGCGTTGATGTTCTCCACCTACAACCACATCGAAAACGGCGGCATCATTGTGTCCACCGGCCAGACAGTGGTCAAGGGCCAACAGGTGGCCCGAGTTGGCACCACCGGCGCTTCGACCGGCTGTCACCTGCACTTCGAGATAGGGGTGGGCTCTGCCACCGGCGTGGTGAACCCGATGAACTACATCTCGTAAGCTAGGGCGGTGCCTAAACCGACCGGCCGGGTAGTGGTCGCCACCAACCGCCGCGCCCGCCACGAATACCACCTTGACCAGACCTTGGAGGCCGGCTTGGTGTTGACTGGCACCGAAGTCAAAGCCCTGCGCGCCGGTTTGGCCTCATTGGTGGACGGTTGGGTGTCCTTCGATGGCGGCGAAGCCTGGTTGGAAGGGGTTCACATCCCCGAATACTCCATGGGTACCTGGGCCAATCACGCACCGCGCCGCAAACGGAAACTGCTGCTCCACAAGGACCAGATTCGCAAATGGCGGGCCAAAGCCTCAGAGGCCGGCGTGACCGTCATCCCGTTGCAGTTGTACTTCCTTGATGGCCGGGCCAAAGTGGAGATTGCCCTGGCCCGCGGCAAGCACGCTTGGGACAAGCGCCAAGCGCTCCGCGAACGTCAGGACAACCTGGAAGCCCGCCGAGCCATGCGTTCGCGCCTTTACACCCACAAATAGGGCGGTCGATGCCGCTTGGCCGGGTTGGTCTGGAGGGCGGTAGCCTGAGCCGGTGGAGTCTTTGGGTGAACTGATCAAGGCTGGATTGGCGGCCCAGGCTGATCCGTCCCGAGCTGCTGGGCAGCAGGCCTATATGAAATCCGCCATGCCGTTCTATGGGGTGCGGGCTGGTGACGTGCGGAAGCTGACTCTGACCTTGGGGCGGGCTGCCAAGCTGAGTTGGGAACAGATCGCCGCCGTATCGCGGCAACTGTGGGACCAGGCTGAACGCCGCGAGGAACGCTACGCGGCCATCGAATTGACGGCCCTGGCCAAGGGCCGGCTGGAGTTGGTTGACCTGTACGAATACCAGGTGCGGGACGGCGCCTGGTGGGATTTCACTGATTCGATTGCCCATCGGATAGCTGATCTGCACCGGTCCCACCCGCAGGAAACCGCAGAACTGACCCGCCGTTGGGCCGGCGAAGACAGCCTGTGGGTGCGGCGATTGGCGATCATTGGACAATTAGGCCTGAAGCAAGCCACGGACAAACAGCTGCTGGCTGAGGTGATCGCAGCCAACCTGGCCGATCAAGAATTCTTCATCCGCAAAGCCATCGGCTGGGCGCTGCGCGACCTGGCCCGAACCGACCCGGAATGGGTGCGAGCCCAGGCGGCTAGTTGGCCGCTCAGCCCACTCAGCCGACGTGAAGCCCTCAAGCATCTGTAGGCCCGGCGCCTTCCACCTCGAACCAGGTAGCGCCAGACCGCCGGGAGGAGCGGGCGTGGGCCTACGGCGAACGAATTAGGCTGAGAACATGAGCTTGCCAGCCATCCCGGAACACCAACCCCATCCGCAGAACCCACCGAAGCTTTCGACCAAAGCCTATGAGAAGGAGCTTTACCGCCTGCAAGGCGAACTGGTCACCATGCAGGAGTGGATCAGACGTGAAGGCAAGCGCCTGGTGGTGATCTTTGAGGGCCGGGATGCGGCCGGGAAGGGCAGCGCCATCGCCAGGATCACCCAGTACCTGAACCCGCGCTATTGCCATATCGCCGCGCTGCCCAAACCGACCCAACGCGAAGAGGGCCAGTGGTACTTCCAACGGTATGTGGCGCATCTGCCATCAGCCGGGGAGATCACCATCTTTGACCGTTCTTGGTACAACCGGGCTGGGGTGGAACGGGTGATGGGTTTCGCCACCCAGGCGCAGTACAAGCTGTTCCTCCGCCAGGCTCCCATCTTTGAGGACCTACTCATCCAAGACGGCATTATGCTGCGGAAATACTGGTTCTCTGTCAGTGACGTGGAGCAGGAGAAGCGTTTCCAGGACCGCATGAAGGACCCGCTGCGCCGGTGGAAGCTCAGTGCCATGGACATGGCGGCCATCACCCGCTGGGAAGAGTATTCACGGGCCAAGGACGACATGTTCTTGGCCACCGACACGGTTACCTCGCCCTGGTTCACAGTCGAATCAGAAGACAAGAAGCGTTCGCGAATCAACGTCATGGCGCATCTGTTGTCCTCGGTGCCATACGAACACTTGGAACCGGAACCACTCGAAGTGCCGCCCCGGCCGCCATTGAAGGACTACTACCGGCCGCCCCGGGATGTGGAGAACCACTACGTGCCGGATGTGGCCGCCGCCTTGGAACGCAAACCGAAGAAGTCCCACCTCGAAGCCTGAGCCACCACCCGACCGCGCCAATCCGAACCAGGGACCGGGGGCCGTCAACGGCCGCGCCAGCGGCATCCGGTCGCCGCCTAGCCGGGCACGTACGTGAGCCGTGCCGAGGTACGGGGGGCGATGCCGCGGCATCGACCGTCTCAGATGGCGCGGAGAGCTTCGGTGGGGGACAGGCGAGCCGCCTTCAAAGCCGGATACAGGCCGGCGATGGCGCCAATCGCGATTGACACGACCGGCGCGGCCGGCAACACCCACAACGGCATGGCGAAGGCCGAATGGGTGGCGGCGGTGAAAATGAAGGTGGCATAGGCGCCCAGCCCTAGGCCCAACAGGCCGCCAATCAAGCCGATGAAGGCAGCCTCCAACACAAACTGGACCGCGATCTGCCCGGTCCGGGCCCCGATCGCCCGCCGCAGACCCACTTCGCCGCGCCGTTCCATGACCGCCACCACCATGGTGTTGGCAATGCCTATACCGCCAATCAGTAACGCCAAACCGCCCAGGCCCAGAGACAGGGTCTGGAACATCTTGTCCACCATCATGGAGGCGGAGAACAGGTCTGACAGCTGGGTGACGGACACACCGTTGGGTTGTTCGGGGTTGGCGGTGGCCGGGATGACCTGTCTGACCGCGGCTGACCGGCCGGGTGCGGATGCCACGTAGATCGAGGCGATCTCTGTGTCCGGATACAGTTCGGCAGTGAAGTCGGGCGCCAGAAAGGCGGTCGAATCCATTTCTTGGGCCAGTTCAATCCGGTCCAGCACGCCGATCACCGCCCACCAGCGTTGGGCTATCCAAATGCGGGCTCCCACGCCCACGCCCAGCCGGCGGGCCGCGCCGTTGGCCAAGACCACGGTTGGCAAGCCGGAGGCGGCCTGGTCAAACCATTTGCCTTCGGCCAAGCCAACTCTGAGGGTCCGCATCAGATCGCCTTCCGCCACTGAGGCGGTGATGCCGCCGGATTGGCCTTCGGGAATTAGCGCTGACCGGTAGACACCAACCTGGTCCAAATCCCGCCGGGCCAGCACTCCTTCGACCGGAGCAATCCGGGCGATCATGGCCGGCGCGGAGGCCGGCAACGGAATGGGCGGCTCGCTACCGTACATGTCGGTTGAACCAGGGTGAACCACCAGCAGGTTGGCGCCTTGGCGGTCCATTTCGGCCCGGATTTCGGCTTGCACCGAAGCGGGAATGCCCTGCATCGCCACCAGGGCGGCTATGCCGATGGCTATTCCCAAAGCTGACAGGCCGGTGCGCACCAGGCGGGTGCGTGGCCCCAACGCCGCAGTGGCCACCACATCGGTTGGCCGCAAGTGTTTGCGCCGCCGCTTTGTCTTGTCCGATGCCGCGCCCCGTCTCCCGAAGAAGGCTTTCAGTCGGGTCACTCGGAGGCCTCGCCGTCAAGCATGTGGATTTGGCGGCCCATCTGATCTGCCAAAGCCAAATCGTGGGTGATCACTACCACGGTGGTGCCGGCATCATTGGCAGACCGCAGGCAGTCCATCACCACCCGGCCGGAGGCTTGGTCCAAGGCGCCGGTCGGTTCATCGGCAAAGACCACCGCCGGTTCCCCGGCAATGGCCCGGGCAATCGCCACCCGCTGCTGTTCACCGCCAGATAGCTGACCGGGGCGGTGGCCGGCTCGCGGTGTCAGACCCACCCGGTCCAGTGCGGCATCGGCCCGGCGGCGGCGTTCAGCGGCCCCAAGTCCTTGGTAGAGCATCCCAACGGCCACGTTGTCCCGGGCGGTCAAAGCTGGCAGCAGGTAGAACTGCTGGAAAACGAACCCGATCTGATCAGACCGGGCCTGGGACCTGGCCGCTTCGGACAGGGCCGCCACGTTCACGCCGTCCAACCAGACCTCACCGGCAGTGGGTTTGTCCAACAACCCCATCAGCGACAGCAAAGTGGTCTTACCAGAGCCGGACGGCCCCACCACGCCCACGAATTCGCCCCGGTCAATGTCCAATGACACCTCTTTCAAGGCGTACAGCGGCGGGTTTCCGGGATAGACCTTGGACACACCGCGCAGCGCCAGGTGCCCCATGGTCATGCGATCACCACCTCATCGCCCTCTTTGAGCTGACCATAGGTGGGGATGACCTCCACCAAGGTGTCCTGGATTAGGCCAATGTCCACGCCAACCAGTGTTCCGTCCACCAGTTCGACGGCGTAGCCGCCTTCGGACAAAGCCAGCAGAGCGGTGACGGGGACCACCAGGGTGTCTTCGGCGGCGTCTTGGACCAGAGTGATGGTGACCGCTGTGATGCCGTTTTCAGCCAACGCTGCCTGGTCCTCAATATCTATCCGGGCCCGGGCCGGCAACAGCTCCCCGGTCTCCGGGTTGGTGGTCGGCTGGGAAACATCCGCCACCGTGCCGGCCAGCACTACGCCATCCGGCAGCAGCACCTCCACTTGGGCGCCAGTCACCATGACCCGCCGCTGGGCTTCAGTCAAATCAGCCTGAGCGAAAACGGTGGTCGATGTCCACGTCACCAATGGGCCGGTCGCCGGTTGGCCAAGGGTGGCCAGGACTTGGTCAACCCGCATTTCTTCGGTCGGCACAATCAGCAGATCCTTCGGACCCACAGCGGAAAGCGCTGCCTGGTCAGCCTTCAACTGGGCGGCCCGTTGGGCAGCCTGGGCAGCGGAAACACCGGCCTGTTCAGCGGAAGAATCAGCCGGCTTGTTCAGATCCGCCAGACCGGCCTGGGCCACCTTGAGGGTGTCCTGGGCGGCCGCCACATCGCACAACCCGCCAGGCCCGGGGTTTTCCGCTTTGTCTTGGGCAGTGCAGGCGCGGGCGGCGCTGAGCGCCCGGTTGGCCGCGGAAACCTCGGCTTCGGCAGCCGCCAGATCACGTGCGGGCGGTCCCTGCCGGGCCATCCGCAAGGCTTGTTGGGCGGCGGCAACGGACTGGTTGGCTTCAGTCAGGGCGGCGTTGGCCTCTTCCCGGGCGGCTACGGCATCTGGCCGGGTGGACGGCGCCGGGTAGGCGGCGTCGGCATACAACTTGTCGATGGCGGCGGCCAGCGTTTCGTCGTACGGGCGGGCGGCGGTCGGCGGGCCGGCGTCATAACCCAACTGGTTCAACGCCGCCCGCAGCGTGTCTACGTCAATGCCGGACATGCCGGCGGCCAGGTCCCGCCACAACGGCACATCACCCGGCAACAAGAAGACTGGGTTGCCTTCTACTTCCAAGAGCGGTTCACCCACCCGATGGGTGGAACCAGGCTCCGGCAACTTGGTGATAACACCGCTGGCGCCGGCCAGCTCTTGGGCCTCGCCGTAGCCCAAGGTGCCGCGCAACTGCAACCCCGCTACCAGCGAGGTGCGTTGGACTACGGCAGTAGGCGCCTCGGTTTGGCGGCGGTCATTGGATTTGTTGTGGCTGACACCCCACCAAATGGCTACCACCGCTCCGGTCGCCAAGACCGCCACGGTGACCGCGGCTGCGATCCAACCTTTCTTGCTCACTGCCCACCTGCTCCTGTTGCCGACCCGTCCGGTAGCTGTACCAAACTCTGTTGATTCTCTGTAATGATGGCGTCCAGTTCCAGCAGGTGGTCCCATGATTCGTTCTCAGTGTCCGCCAAACTGCTGGTCCCATCCCAGCCTGGAGAGTCGAAACCGATGTTGATTACGGGGATCGGATAGTCCTGGAGAGTTTGTTCCAGCAGCTTGGCATCCGGGTGCTCACCAAGGGCTTGAACCGCTTCCGCTTGGGCCTCAGCCGCTTGGACATCAAAGGCCGGGCATTCGGCCAGTAAGGCGCGCAGTTCGGCGGGGGTTGTGTCTACCGGCAGCACGGCGGTGGGATAGGTATCGAAGCCGTCAACCTTGGCGGGGAGCGGATCGGCCAGGTCGGGGTAACCGTGGAGGCGGGCACATTTGACCCAATTCAAGGTGCCCTCAAAGATGATCTGCTTCTGTTCCAGTTCTTGGTCCGGGCCGGTCACCATCACAGGTTCGGTGTAAGCGGACTGGGTCAAACACCGTTGCCAAGCGGGGCTGTAGTCCACGCCGTCCACCACCAGATAGGGAGGGTTGAGGGGCTCATCGGGGTCCTCTGAGGCGCTCGGATCCGGGTCTGAAGTGGGCTCCTTGGGGGTACCCGGGTTTGCCGGCGGTGGGGTGGCGGGATCTGGTTCTACCACCGTGCCGGTGTATTTGGCGACCAGTTCCCGGTTCTTGGCCATCAGCGCCTCGACATCGCCCTCGGCACCGGTGCTAGCACCGCCGCCACCGGTGGCGAATCCGCCCAGCGAATACTCATAGGCGCGGGCATCGTTGAAAACAATGCTTTGTTGGCCGTTGGGCAGAGATTCCAAAGCGGCCGGAACCGAGGCCTCGGTCAGGCAGTCAAGCATCGCTTCGGCGGTGGCCGCTTGGTCTCCACCGGATGGGGCGTCATCTTCGGAGTTGGAACAGCCGGCCAATGTCAGGGCAGTGGCAGCAATCAATCCGATGGTCCAACTATGGCGTTTCATCTGGCTATCTCACCTTCTGTCGGGGGTAGTCGCGGTAGCGCGGGGTGCCTCGCACCGGCCGGCTGTTCGCGTTGGTGCGGAACAGGCCGGCGAATGCGTTCGCTATCCCAGGTTAGGGGAGAGCGTTGAACTGTGAGTCATGCCCAGGTACTGGTCAGGTCCCAATCCTGGGTTCAGCGCGCCGTTTCCCTGGGCGTCGGTTGGCGGCAGTGGGAACGATGCCGCGCGCCACCGTTCTTCGGGACCATGCCCGGCCGAAACTCTGGGCTTAGTGACAGCGGGTCTCAGGGCTGATTGATAACCTGGCGCGGTGCCACCACATGCCGCTTCGGACGGGCCCTGGGTGGGACACGAACGGCACAGCCCGGAATACCGGCGGCTCCAAACCGCCATGTTTCTGGCCGGTGTGGCGACCTTTGCTCAGCTGTATTCATTCCAGCCGCTGCTGCCCGCCTTGACGGGTACGTTCGGTGTGGCGCCATCGACGGCCGCTCTGACTGTTTCGGCGGCCACGCTCGGTTTGGCGGCGGCGGTGGTTCCGTGGTCCGGCTTTGCCGATGCCGTGGGCCGGGTCCCAGCTATGCGGTTGGGCATCGTAGCGGCCACAGTGTTGGGATTGGCTGCTCTGCTCAGTCCGACCTTTCCGCTGGTGGTGGGGTTCCGGCTGTTGGAGGGTTGTGCTCTGGCGGCGGTCCCGGCGGTGGCCATGGCCTACGTCGGTGAGGAAGTCCACACCCGGCATGCGGCCAGGGCTGGAGCCACCTATGTGGCCGGCACTTCGATCGGTGGGTTGTTGGGCCGGGAGATCGCCGGCCCGGTGGCGCACTGGTCAGGGCAGTGGAATGTCGGCGTGGCGGCCACTTTGCTGGTCTGCCTGGCAGCGGCGGTTGGTTTCATGGTGTTGGTGCCGCCGGCGCGCGGGTTTGTGCCGCACCGGGCCCGGCCGGCTGACTTCGTGCCCCGCGGCCAAGCGGTGCGCAACGTGCTGGCCAACTTGGCCAGCCCGCCGGTGCGGTTGTTGTTCCTCCATGCCTTCGGCCTGATGGGCTGTTTCGTGGCGGTCTACAACTATTTGGGTTTCCACCTGGAACAGCCGCCCTATTCGCTGCCTTCAACGGTTGTTGACTTGCTGTTCTTGGCCTATCTGATTGGGACCGTTGGCTCATACCTGACCGGCGGTCTGGCTGAGCGGTTCGGCCGCCGGCCGGTCTACCTGGTCTGCTTGGCGGCTTTCGTGACCGGTGCCGCCCTGATGCTGGCCCGCCCGCTTTGGCTGGTGGTGCTTGGTTTGCTGGTGCTGACAGCCGGCTTCTTCGGGGCTCACGCCATCGCCCAAAGCTGGGCCGTGGCGCTGGCGCCAACCGGCAAAGCCCAAGCCTCGTCGCTGTACAACTTGTTCTACTACGCCGGTTCGGCCGGTCTGGGCTGGTTCGGTGGTCAGGCCTTGGCCTGGTTTGGCTGGCCGGGCGTGGCTTGGATGGTGATCGGCGGCATCGGCCTGGTCCTGATCTCCGCCTACGCCGCCCTCCGCCGCCGCTGACCGTGCCGCGTCCAAACCCCCAGGGGGAGAGTCCTGTCGCTTGCCAGGCGGGTGCGAGTGAAACCGGCCCAAGTCGAGGACCGCCGCGGCACCGATGGCGCGGGGCCACTGTCAGGGTGTTGGCAGAGCCGGCAGTCCGTAATCCGCGATCTGGGCGTCCACCGACAGGAACACCAGATCCTCCGCGATGGCCTGGGCTATGAGCATGCGGTCAAATGGATCCCGATGCTTGATCGGAAGTGAGTCCAACACCTGGGCATGAGCGTGGGTGAAGGGGAGCTTGTCGAAACCCAAGCCTTCAAGGCCTTCCATCAGATCGACATCGGCCACCAATTTGCCAACCGACCGCTTGACCGCAATCTCCGCCGCGCTGATGGCCGATATGTACTTGGTGTTGGCCGGATCAGCGATGGCCGTGCGGAAGTGCTTGGGCAGCTTTGGGTCATCCAGCCGCACCCACAGATATACGTGGGTGTCCAGAAGCAGCTTCACTGGCCGTACCAATCTGCCTCGTCCTGGGCCGTCCACTGGTCGAAGTCAGCGGCGAGGTGAACCTGTCCGCGCAGATCTCCGAAGGTAACAGGGCGGTCTCCATGGGTGATCGGCCCAACCTGAGCCACCGGTCTGCCGTTGCGTGCCAGGAGGATTGTCTCGCCTGCCTCCGCCCGCGCCAGCAGCTTGGAAAAGGAGGATTTCGCTTCGTATACGTTGACTGTCACCACACTTTGACCTTACCTAGTCTGGCCAGGTCTGGTCAACCTTCCCTGCGTCCTGGATTCGACCGTGTCCGGCTGCGGCCGAGGGCCAACTGGTCTAGACACCCGTCACCAGCGGCGGCCTGACTCAGGGGGTCTGACGTGGACGTTACCTGGGGTGGAGCTGGGGGGAATTGACCCAGGCGGTAGGCTGTTGGAGCAAGTACAACAACTACACAGAGGGGCTGATCGGATTCGACGGGGACCGTCGATTCAGGAGAAGCGGGCCGAGGAGACGTGGTTAACTCGTTAACGCTCCACGTAAACAACAAGTGCGAAATCTAACCGCACCGGCTTCGCCCTCGCCGCCTGAGGCGAGTGGCATGCCCGTCAACCCAGGAATGGCTACGGCCTGGGATTTGGCGTCGTGAAGTAGCCCACTGCTTGTCCGTCGTGTTGTCCGGCGGGCGGGGACTCCTAGACAACTGAGCCTGGCGGCGCGTTGCCGATTACAGCGCCGGGGCTGAGAAAACCGATTATCGGCTGCGCCCGGAGAAGACCTGTGCTGCGATTCTCGGACGGGGGTTCAATTCCCCCCAGCTCCACCAAAGTGAAAGAGGCCCCCTTCGGGGCCTTTTCGCTTTGGTGTGGCCGTGTGGCCGGGGGAATTGGGCGGGGGCCGCCTGGCGGTGGCCCGGCGTCCCCCCAGCCCCACCAGCTGTTGGACGTTCGAAACTGCCCCCGGCGGTGTCTGGGAGGCAGGGGCGCGTCCAGGTTGATGCCCGGGTGTAGTTGCCCTTTCGCCCCGCCGGTGACGCCTCCCAGCAGTGGTCCCATGAGCCTGTCATTCTTCGGGAGCGTGCGGGCGTCCTAGAGGAAGGCCGATGCCGCGACCTGCAGTCTTGGTTTGTAGGCACTTTGGGGCGGGGCCTGAATGGCACTCGAAGTGTCAGTTTTTGGTGCTGGGCCCCTTAACTTGT
>JAIRTF010000219.1 GCA_031255075.1 Bifidobacteriaceae bacterium
CCCTCCTTTACCAATATCGCGGGGTGGTCCCGCCGCCGCCGCGCCGGCACCACCTAGGCTGGCGAAGTAATTTCTTCTACTTGGGGCTTGAAGGTGAATCCACCTTGATTTCCCCGGAGATGACCTTAGCCTTCAGGTCGTCAACTGCCTTGACCAAATCGGCCGGAACCTTGGACTCGAAGTCATGCAGCGGGGCCAGGGCCACGCCACCGTTCTCCAGCGTGCCGACGTACGGATCAGACGTGAACTTGTCATCCTTGACGGACTTGATGACCTCAAACACGGCCTCGCCCATCAGCTTCATCGCGCTGGTGAGCATGAGGTCGCCGTATTCGGTGGTCTCATAACCATCCGCGTCAACCCACACGAGCACCACGTTGCCGGCGTCCTTAGCGGCCGCAGCAGCGCCTAGACCCACAGGGCCGGCCACAGGCATGATCACGTCAGCGCCCTGAGAGATCATGGTGTTGGTCAGTTCCTTGCCCTTGGCCTGATCATCAAAGTCGCCGGAGAACTGGCCGTTCTGGGCGGCCTTGTCCCAACCGATGACCTCAACGTTGGTGCCGTTGTCTTCGTTGTACTTCGCAACGCCATCGGCGAAACCATCCATGAAGATGGTGACGGACGGGATTGCCATGCCACCAAACGTGCCAACCTTGCCGGTCTTGGAGTAGCCGGCAGCCAGGTAACCAGCCAGGAAAGTAGCTTCCTGCGTGGCGTACACGATGGGCTTGACATTCGGCAGTTCGATCGACGCGTCATCGACAATTGTGAATTTGGCGTCCGTGTTGGCCTCTGCCGTTTCCTTGGTGGCGTCCGCCAGGTTGAAACCGACGGTCACAGTGATTTTGCAGCCAGCGGCCATCATCGAGTCGAGGTTGGGTCCAAAATCGTTGTTGTCTTTGGACTCAAGCTGTTCCTTCTTGATGCCAAGATCTTTTTCAGCCTTCTCGAGACCCTCATAGCTGGACTGGTTGAACGACTTGTCGTCGAAACCACCCGCGTCTGAGACCATGCAGGCCTTGAAATCACTGTCAGCGCCACTAGTGCCCGCATCATCCTTCTTCTCGGGCGGCTCGCCGCAGCCAGCCAGTACTAGTGCCGCAATGGCCCCGATACCGACCAACAAATGGGCCTTCTTCATTACTTATCCCCTATCTCCACGGCTTGAACCGCGGTTCTCGTGGAATGCTGCCCCGGCAGGCACAGGTGCCCCCGAGGTCGTTAACCATCATTGGTAACGCATAACTCTATACTGTCGCTCGTCACGCGGTTGCACGCTTAGCCAAAGTGTTCATACTGGCCGGGAGTGCTCCCCCGAAATCGGGTAACAATTCTATATAGAATTTCAGTTCAAGACAGATACTCCTTGACAGCCGGAATCAACGAAGCTAGTCCCTTCTTCGCGTCAGTGAAGAACATGCCTGTCTTGGTGTCCGTATACAACGGATTGTCCAGAGCAGCATAGCCCTGGCCCATTGAACGCTTGATCACAATGACGGACTTGGCGCGATCCACATCCAAGATGGGCATTCCAGAGATCGGATTACCGGACTGGCGTGCCAGCGGGTTGGTGACGTCATTTGCCCCCACCACCAGTGCAACATCCGCCGTCTCGAACTCTGGGTTGGCCTCTTCCATTTCTTTCATCTCGTCATACGGCACATTGGCTTCCGCCAGCAGGACGTTCATGTGACCGGGCATGCGGCCGGCCACGGGGTGAACCGCGTAGTACACGGTGACACCGTTGGCGCCCAGCAACGAACCCAGTTCCGCGATCTCGTGTTGCGCCTGCGCGGCAGCCAGGCCGTAGCCGGGAACAAAGATGACCTTGTTCGCGTACGCGAGCTGGATGGCGATGTCATCCGCGTCCACGGAGCGGACGGACTTGCCGCCGGTGGCCGCACCACCGGCCGCGGCAGCGTTCTCGCCCTGGCCGAAGCCGCCCACCATGATTGCCATGATGGACCGGTTCATGGCATCCGCCATCTGCTTGGTCAAGATGGAACCGGACGCGCCCACCAGGGCACCGGCCACAATCAGGATCTGGTTCTGGATCACGAACCCAGCCATGGCCACAGCCAGGCCGGTGAACGCGTTCAACAGCGAGATCACCACGGGCATGTCCGCGCCACCAATGGGCAGCACCAGCAGGATGCCAAACAGCAGGGCACCGGCTAGAGCGATCATCAGCCACAGGGCGCCGCCCTGAGTGACAACAGCCGCAATACCGCCGCCCACGGCCGCCAAGGCGGACAGTCCCATGACCAGGCGCGAACCCGGGAAGGAGATCGGGTTGCCACTGACCACGCCCTGCAGCTTGCCGGCCGCGATGATCGAACCGGTGAACGTGACCGAGCCAATAATGATGTCCAGCCACACCGGGATGGTGAACTCGGCCGGCATATGGCCAATCGCCCCGGCAGACCGGTAGTAGTCGGCAAACGCCACGAACACGGCCGCACCGCCGCCCACGGCGTTGAACATGGACACCAGTTGCGGCATGTCGGTCATCTTGACCGCGCGGGCGGAGAAAACACCCAGTCCGCTACCCACTACCAGGCCGCCCACCAGGGCCACCAACGCCCAGGTGCCACCGGCCCAACCGAACCCGTTTGGCCCGTCCATGGCCAGCAGAGGAATGGTGTTGATCACGGCCACGGCCATGCCACCGGCGGACAGCAGGTTGCCGCGCCGCGCCGTCCCCGGCGAGCGCATCAGGTGCAGCCCCAGCACAAACGACACCGCGCACAGCAGGTAGATCGCCCAAGTAATAACCCCACCCGTAGAGGTGGGCACAAATCCCGCGCTCGCGCTCACAACGCTCCCGCTCACAACAGCCCCGCTCACTTGCCGGCCCCCTCTTGCTCAGTGGTGGGTTTCTTCTTGAACATCTCCAGCATGCGGTCGGTCACCACGTAACCGCCCACCACGTTGGCCGCACCGAAGGCGGCGGCAAAGAATGTCAGTACGTAACCCAGCCAGGTGCCGGAAAGGGCGCCCACCACCATGGCGCCTACCAGGATGACCCCGTGAATGGAGTTAGCGCCGGACATCATTGGTGTGTGCAAAGTGGTGGGGATCTTGGAGATAACTTCAAACCCCACCAATAGCGCCAACACGAACACGCTCAGTGAGCTGATCAATTCGGTAGACACGATTTCACTTCCCTTCCCTAACGGTGCCGTCGCAGCAAACCACTACGGCGTCAAAAACCTCATCAGCGGTGTCGATCACCAGTGCGCCATCGGACAGCGCCGCCTTGACCAGGGCCAGGACGTTGCGGGAGTAGGACACGGATGCGCTGGCCGGCATCTGGGCCGGCAGGTTCGCCGCGCCCACCAGGGAGACACCGCCGGCCGTCACGGCCGTCTCGCCTGGGGCGGTCCCCTCCACGTTGCCGCCCAGTGCGGAAGACCCCAGGTCGACAATCACGGAGCCTGGCCCCATGCGCTCCACCGTGTCCGCCGTCAGCAGCACGGGCGGCTTGCGTCCGGGCACCTGCGCGGTGGTGATGACGATGTCGTTGCTCACCGCGTAGTCCGCCAGCTCAGCTTGCTGCGCCGCCCGCTCCTCCGCGGTCAACTCGCGCGCGTACCCGCCGGCCCCCGCCGCGTCTTCCACGCCGGAAGGACTGAGGAACTTGGCCCCCAGCGATTCGACTTCCTCCCGCGAGGCCTCGCGCACGTCATAGCCGGTCACCACGGCGCCCAGCCGCTTGGCCGTGCCAATGGCCTGCAACCCCGCCACACCTGTTCCAATCACCAGCACTTTGGCAGGCTTAGCTGTCCCCGCGGCGGTGATCATCATCGGGAAGTACCGCGAGAAAGCGTGAGCCGCCACCACGGCCGCCCGGTACCCCGCCACGGACGCCTGCGAGCTCAAAGCATCCATCGTCTGGGTCCGCGACAGCGTGCGCGGCAGGTACCCCAGGTCAATCCCGGTCGCCCCGGTCTTGGCCAGCGCGGCCAGGCCAGCGGCGTCGGTGCGTGCGCCCAGTAGGCCCACCACCACCTTGCCGGG
>JAIRTF010000302.1 GCA_031255075.1 Bifidobacteriaceae bacterium
CCGTTCGGTGGGGTTTTCCGGGTCGGAAATGTCCCGCACCCGGACAATCCGGGTCGGTTTCAGCCCAGCGGAGCGAATGCCGTGGACCAGTGCGTCACCGGTGGCCCGGTCGGTGGTGACGCCAATCACGTAACGGGTGGCCAAGCCCACCAGGCGGCCCAACAGCACGGTGATGAATGCTGCCGGCAAGGTGGCACCACCGGTCAACACAGCAGCCGCCAACGCCACCCACAGCAGGTTCCATGAAACCCCCATGATGGGCCGCCGGGAGCGTGGCCCCATGGCGGTCAGCACACCGGCCATCAATGCCACCAACGGCGAAATGGTCAGTTGGTATTGCCCGGCCGCCGCCACGGACAAGCCGGTTTGCAGCGGCGGGTAGTTCACGGCATCGACCAACCAAATAGCTCCGGCGGCGGCCACAAACGCCACCACCGCTGCCACGGCGCCCTGTAACGCCAACCAGAACTGCCGCCGCACCAACGAATCGGCTATCACCACCGCCGGCAGGATCAAGGTGGCGAAGTTCATCAAGATGGACACCGCGATCTGCAAAATGGAGGCCACCGGGTGGGCAACCGCCATGATGTCATTGGTCACCCCGGCGGCTGTGGCCTGGGCAAAGATGGCCAAAGCGGTCACCATCACCAAGCCGACCAACGCCAAGGTGGCGCCAACCAGGTCACGTGATTGGTGTTCACGCACGGCGGGGGCGTCAACCACCTCAACACCGTCAAAGCGATGCTCAGCGGCGGAGGCGGCCTTCTTCCGCGAAACTCCCAAGGCCACGGGCCCCAGCCTATGCCAACCGTCTGGTCATGCGAGCCATGACAGGCTGACCAGGCTGGGCCCGACAAAGGCCACAATGTCAATCAAAGCGTGGGCGCAGACCAGTGGCATAACCCGGCCGGTGCGGTGGTAAAACCAGGCGAAAACCAACCCCATGGCCACGTTTCCGATGCCCTGACCGAACCCTTGATACAGGTGATAAGTTCCTCTGAGCAGGGACGATGCCGCGATCCACCCGGCCGTAGACCAGCCCAGTTGGCCCAGCCGGGTGGCCAGGTAGCCAACCACAATGACCTCTTCGACCAGAGCGTTGCGCAGCGCCGCGAAAATCAACACCGGCACCGTCCACCAGTGCAGCCCCAGGTTGGCGGTTGACACGTGGGCGGTCAGGCCGAGGTGAACCCCCGCCAGGTAGACGCCAATGCCGGGCAGGCCAATCGCCAGGGTCAACACCACCCCCCAGCCGAGGTCTGGGCCGGGCTTCGGTGTCAGGCCGATCCGCCGGCAACCGGCGGCGAACCAACTCTTGGCGCTGGGACCGGCCAACAGGTAGACGGCCAGGACCGGTGGGGCCAGCCGGAGAGTGTTGGCAGCCAGCTGGTACAGCAGGTCCAGCCACGGTTTTGGGGAATCAGAGGTGTTCAGGGGGACTGTTTGGTTGGCCAGGGAAGCCGCGTCAGTCAACCGGTCCACCAGTTCCAGCACCGAGTAGACCGCGGAAGCCCCCAGGGACAGGGCCAACACGATGCACACCTCGGCGATCAACCGCCGCCGTGCGGTGCCCTGGACCGGGTCCAGTTCAGCGGTCGGTTGGTGGCTCATCTGCTCAGCTTAGAGCTTCAGTTGAGGCCCGGCGGCGCGCCGACAGATCCACTCCGAACGGCGTGCAGCCCATATCCGGCGCCCGCGACCGGCCGCTCCGACTGGTCGCCTGGGCTGGTCCAGCGAGCGGGACAGGTTTGCCGTGGGCGGCGGTCGCGAACTCCGCCGCCTAGCCTGGCCCTAAACGCTGCCAACCATGGGGGAAACATGAGTACACACAACGTGGCTGACCAAATGTGGGACATGCTGGCTGAGGCCGGCGTCAAACGCTGCTACGGCATTGTTGGCGATGCCCTCAACCCGGTGATCGATTCGCTGCGCCGCAACGGCCGGGTCGAATTCATCCACGTCCGCCATGAGGAGTTCGGTGTTTTCGCAGCCAACTCTGAGGCTTTGCTGACCGGCCGGCCGGTGGCTGTCTGTGGCACCGCCGGTCCGGGTGTAGCCCATCTGATCAACGGTCTGTTGGACGCCAAACATGAAAGTGCGCCAGTCATAGCGGTGGCCGGAGATGTGGAACGGACCATCATGGACACTGACGGTCTGGAGGAACTGAACCCTTACTACTTCTTCCAGAGCGCCTCTTTGTATACCGGCCGGGTGGTGCGGGCGGACCAAGCCCGGGCGGTCATTTCGACCGCTATCACCACCGCTCTGACCGAACGCGGCCCAACAGTCATCTCAATGCCTGGGGATGTCGCCAAAGAGCCGGCCATCCCCCACCGTTTCACCGTGCCGAAGGTAGATGCCACCCCGCCGACGGCTCCCCAAGCAGACATCGCCGAAATGGCGGAGCTGATCAACCAGGCCCGCAAGGTGACCATCTTTGCCGGCGATGGTTGCCGCTACGCCCAAGAGCAGGTGGCGGCCTTGGCCGGCGTGACCTGCGCTCCGGTCGGTTTCACCTTCCGCGGCAAGGAGTGGATTGAGCATTGCACCCCGAACGCTGTCGGCATGACCGGTTTGCTCGGTTGGGGTGGCGCCTATGACGCTATTCACGATGCGGATTTGTTGTTGCTGTTGGGTTGTGATTTCCCGTTCACCAACTTCTTGCCTAGCGGGGTCAAGACCATCCAGGTGGACAAGAATCCCGGCCATCTGGGCCGGCGGATGGCTATTGACCTGGGGGTGGTGGGAGATGTCGGCGCCACCTTGAGCCAACTGCTGGGCTATTTGGAACCGAAGACGGATCGCGGCCATTTGGATCATCACCTCAAACAGACCGAACACTGGCGCCAGAAGATGCGTCACTATGTCAAGGCGGGACCCAAGACCAAGCCGATCCGCCCAGAGTTCTTGACGGCCACCATCTCCGATTTGGCGGACGATGACGCGTTGTTCTTTGTCGACACCGGCACGCCGTGTATGTGGGCCTCGCGTTACCTTCGGACCACCCCAGAGCGGCGCATCATGGGTTCGTTCACCTGGGCTTCGATGGCTTCAGCGGCGCCTTATGGGTTTGGCGCGGCGCTGTCCTACCCGGGCCGTCAAGTGGTTTCCCTGTGCGGGGATGGTGGTTACACCATGTTGGCTTTGGGTGATCTGATCACCCAGGCTCAGCACGGTGTGCGGGCCGTCAACGTGATTTACAACAACTCTTGTTTGGACTTTGTCAACATTGAGCAGCAAGAAGCCGGCTACATCCCTTACGGCGTGGACATGCCCAACCCAGATTTGGCGAAGGTGGCCACCGCCTTGGGGGCACGCGGCATTCGGGTCACCGAACCGGGTGACGTGCACGATGCCGTGGCTGAGGCTTTGGCTTTCACCGATGGTCCGGTAGTTCTGGACGTGGTGGTCGATCCGACGGCCTTGACCCGGCCGTCACACATTCCGAAGGCCACCGCTGAGGGGTTCACCTTGTCAGTTGCCAAGCGGGTCTTTACCGGCAACATTCCCGAGTTGGTCCACGAAGCGCGGGACAACTTGGGTTTGCTGTAAAGCCT
>JAIRTF010000324.1 GCA_031255075.1 Bifidobacteriaceae bacterium
CGCTGAAGCCGTGGCTGCCGATCCGAACGCCACTGAGGCCCAGATCGCCTCTGCGGCCTCTGGTCTGCGGGCCGCCTTCAACGGACTGGTCTTGCTGCCCACCACGCCGCCGGTAACGGCCGTACTGGATGCCCTGGTGGGGTCTCTGGGTGCGGTAACCAATGCCGATGGCGCCTACAGTGCGGCCTCCTGGACCACGTTCCAGAACGCGCTGACGGCTGCTGAAGCAGTGCTGGCCAACCCCGGCGCCACTCAGGCTGAGGTGGATTCGGCCGTGGCCGCCCTGAACGCCGCGCTGATCGGCCTGATGCCGGCCGGCGCCGGTGGTGGCACTCCGGGCACTCCCGGCACGCCTGGCGGCGCGGGTGGCTCCGGCGACCTGCCGCCAACCGGCTCGTCAACCGCTCTGCCGAATGTCTGGCTGGCAGCTTTGCTGATGCTGGCCGGCGCGGGCCTGGTGGCGGCCCGGCGGCGCACAACGGCTCCCGGGAGGTAACAGAACCGGGACCCGAAAGTAAACCCATCCAATCCGTTGAATCCCAGGCGCCAGTCCCGGGTTTCAACCCGACACAATAGGGAAGAATCAATGTGGGGTCGCGGCCCCTCGTGGCCCCACATTGTTCCCGTCAGTTGCGGCCCGCAGCCAGCTCCCCAGGCGGTTGCGGGCCGTGGCATTGTTGGGCCATTGTTCTTGGCTTGGTTTGAGAGCGCCACCCCGGGCTTCAACCGGCTGGGCAAGGTCTGGGAGCAGTGATTCGCAGAGCGGCGAATCACATCAAAATCACACCTGAATAACGATTTGGTCAAGGTTGGCCGGACACTGTTGACGTGCCCAGCGTTCCGTGATTGAATCGTTTCAGTCCGCTGGCAAACGGCGGCTCTTCAAGCACAACACCTATCAACAATGAAGTGAAGGAGATGTAAATGAGAATCAAGAGACGCCGCCTTGTGGCGGGCGCTGCCATCGCCGCTTGCTGCGCGATGACTCTCGTGGCCTGCGGTGATCCGAAAGACAACGGGGGCGGCGACAAGCCGGCTCCCACGGGCGATGCACTAGTGCCTAACACCACCGATCCGATCACCCTGCGTTTCACCTGGTGGGGCAATGATGACCGGGCCGACCGTTACGCCCAGGCAATCGACCTGTTCACCGCGAAGTATCCCAACTTCACCATCGAGACATCATCAGCCGCCTTTGCCGACTACTGGCCGGCCCGCAACACCGAAGCCGCCGGTGGTGGCCTTCCGGACGTGATGCAGTTTGACTCCGCCTACCTGCGCGAATATGCGGGTGGTAACCGTCTGCTTGACATGAAGCCGTACATGGACGCCGGCGTCATCAAGACTGGTGACTACGAGCCAAACCTGGTTGCGGCCGGCAACCTGGGCGGCAAGCAAATCGCCATCCCGACCGGTACCAACACCCTGGCCTTCTTCTATCAGCCGGATCTGACCGCCGAGACTGGCGTCGCCTTCCCAACTGGTAACTGGACGCTGGAGGACTACAACGCCTTCTGCACCCAGGTCAAGGCCGCCAACAAGACCGCCGGCGATCAGCCCATCTACTGTGGCAAGGACTACACCGACACGTTCTGGTTCTTCCTCCAGTACCTGGTGCAGAAGGGCGTAGCCCCCTTCACCGATGCTGGTGAACTGAACTTCGGCGAAGACGAAATCAAGGAATTCCTGGCCATTGCCGCTCCGGCCCGCGAAGCCGGCGCCTTCACGCCAGCCTCCCGCCTGGAAGCCCTCAGCCCGCTGACCGGCTTCTCCAACAACGAAGCCATCTCTGAGGCCTCCTGGGACAACTTCATCGCTTCATTCAGCGGTGACACCGGCAAGGAAAACCTGGAGATTGTTCCGATCTGGTCAGGCGACAACGGCCGCCAGAACTTCATGCGTCCCGCCATGCTGATCTCCATCGGCGCCAACACCGAACATCCGGCCGAAGCCGCCCTGCTGGCTGACTTCATGCTGAATGATCCGGAGGTCGGCAAGATCTTCGGCACCTCCCGTGGTGTGCCTTCAGGCTCCACCGTGCGCGAGGCGCTGTCGCCAGAGGCCGGCTCCTTCGATGACAAGGTCATGGCCTACGAAGAGCTGGTTCAGGAAAGCCCCACCGCTGCGGCACCGATCCCCGTCAAGGGCTTCGGCACCATCGAGGAGAAGTGGCGCACTCTGGCCCAAGAACTGGGCTTCGGCACCATCAACGCTGACCAGTTCGCCTCCGAATGGATGGCGGAAGCGGCCAACGCTATCAAGTAACCAACCAACCAGTCAGCCGCCCAGCGCCCCAGACGGCCATCTCCGTTCTGTTGACGGCTAGAGGCCCAGATAGCCAATAGCCAAGGCGGTTGTGCAAAACGAGAGCATCGAGGCTCCCCAAAAGGTGGTGCCAGGGAATGTGGACCCTGGCACCACCTTCCTAAGTAACCACTCCAACCAGAACGTTCTTGGACCAGAAAGTCCCCAAGCCGTGCGGTCTGATGGCGCGGCGCGGCAGTGGTGAATGTTGGTCTCCTCGGTGATGTCAAGCTCGTTGAAAGGAGCTTCATGGCCACCCAGTTAGCGTCCAAGCGGCCCCCGCTGACACCCGGACGCAAACGATTGCGGCGCCGGTCCGCCTTTGCCGGCTACCTCTTCCTCAGCCCTTGGTTGATCGGCTTCTTCTGCTTGACTGCCGGGCCAATGGTCGCCTCACTGATCTTGTCCTTCACGGACTACGACCTGTTCAACCGGCCAGAGTTCTTGGGCTTTGACAACTACACCCGGCTGTTCAAGGATCCGTCATTCATCCAGGCCTGCAAGGTGACGGGCCTTTATGTAATCATCGGCACGCCGCTGAAGCTGCTGGTGTCCCTGGCGGTAGCCATGTTGCTGAACAACGAACACCGGATGCGCGGCTTCTACCGGTCCGCCTACTACTTGCCATCGCTGATTGGCGGGTCGGTCTCGGTGGCCATCGTCTGGAAGGCCATGTTCATCGACCACGGCGTGATCGCACAGATCGGCCAAATGTTCGGCGGGGATGGCACCGGCTGGGTGGGCAACCCCAAGCTGACGCTGCCCATGCTGATCTTGCTGACCGTTTGGCAGTTCGGCGCTCCCATGGTGATCTTCTTGGCCGGGCTCAAACAGATCCCGCAAGAGCTTTACGAAGCGGCCATGGTGGATGGCGCCGGCGCCTTCCGCAAGTTCTTCTCCATCACCATGCCAATGCTTTCGCCAGTGCTGTTCTTCAACCTGGCACTGGAAACCATCCACGCTTTCCAAATCTTCAACTCGGCGTTCATCATCTCCAACGGCACCGGCGGCCCCGCCCGGTCCACGCTGTTCTACACGCTGTACCTGTACTTCAAGGGCTTCCGGGACTTTGAGATGGGCTACGCCTCAGCTCTGGCCTGGGTCCTGGTCATAGTGATCGGCATTGTGACGGCCATCTTGTTCAAGACCTCCAATGCTTGGGTCTACTACTCAGGAGACGCAAAATGAGCCCGTCAACCCTCACCGGCACCGCCGAACGCCAAGCCTCGGGCCCGCCGCCGCGCCGTAACCTAGCCGAACGCTCCAAGAAGCTCCGGTCCCAGGCCAAGGTCCGTTCGCGGGTGCGTTCGGTGCTGTTCCACGTTGTCTCCATGATTGTCACGGTGATTCTGCTGTATCCAGCGTTTTGGCTGGTCATGTCATCGTTCAAGCCAAGTCATGAGATCATCGGCAACCCCTCGCCGTTCTCCTCGGAGGCCTCGTTCGACAACTATGCCGAGGCTCTGGAGGGCCTGGCCCGGAACTCGTTCTGGACCTTCTTCACCAACTCGCTGATAGTTGCCTGCCTGTCTGTGGTTGGTGTGACGCTGTCCTGTTCGGTGGTGGCCTACGCCTTCTCCCGGATCAAGTTCCCAGGCCGGAACGTGTTCTTTGTCTGCATGATCTCTACCATGTTGATCCCCTTCCACGTGGTGATCATTCCCCAGTTCATAGTCTTCAACACCTTGGGGTTGGTGGGCGGCCGCAGCTATACGGCCTTCATCCCGTTGTTGATTGGCAAGTTCTTGGCCGCGGACGGCTTCTTTGTCTTTCTGATGGTGCAGTTCATGCGTGGTCTGCCCAATGACCTGGATGAGGCGGCCCGCATCGATGGCGCCGGCCACCCGCGGATTTTTGTGTCAATCATGCTGCCGCTGATGCGGCCGGCGTTGGTGACCAGTTCCATCTTCGCCTTCATCTGGGCTTGGAACGATTTCTTCGCACCGTTGATCTACCTCAACACACCCAACCGCTACACCCTGATGGTGGCCCTGCGGCAGTACGTTGACCCGACGTCCGGCTCTGACTATGGCACCCAAATGGCCATGGCTGTGCTGGCGCTGATACCCGTGTTGCTGTTCTTCTTGGCCTTCCAGCGGATGATTGTCGGCGGCATTGCCACCACCGGACTGAAAGGCTGACGGCTCGGATCCGGCGCCGCCGGGCTCCCGTCAGGGGCCAAATGGCGCGGGCTCTCCTAGCATTGGGGGTCATCACCTGAGCAACAGTCAAGGAGGCGCGGTGGTTGGCGTACACCCGGCAGACAGTGGCCGCCGCTACGCCCGGTTCGGCGCCGTCCGGCTGGGCCTTACAGGTGCCCGATGCCGCGCCCGCGCCCGGCCTTTCGGGGAACGGCTAAGGAGGGGCATTGGCTCGTAAACGGCCAGTCGGTGGCGGCCAGGCCCGCCCTTTGTTCGGTGCCGGTTCGCTCGGCTTGTTGGGTGAGATGCTGCTGGTCTGCTTGGCTGTGGCGGTGCTGTGCGTGCCGGTGGTTACGGTCCTGCCGGCGTTGACGGCCGGTTGCCGTCACCTGAACCGGTTTGTCGATGGCGAAGAGACCACTTTCCGCTGGCTGTTGCGTGACTTTTGGCAGGCTTGGTCGAAGAGTCTGGGCTGGTTGTGGTCCCTTGGCGTGGCCGCGCTGGCCCTGTTGGCGGTGGTTGATCTGCTGTTGGCTACCGGTAACGGCGTCATCGGCCTGGAACTGCCTGGCGCTCGCCTGGTGGCCGCCGTGGCCGCCGCTGTCCTGGCGGTGGCTTTTGTGGTGGTGTTGTGGGCGGCCAGCCTGTGGGAGCCGGCGGCCCGCTGGCGTGAAGTGATCAGGGTGGCGGCCCTGCAGGCCATGGCGGATTGGCGGGGCTCAGTCCTGATACTGGTCGGTTTCCTGGCCAGTGCCGTGCTGGTCTGGATGCTTCCGGCTATGGTGATCCTTTGCCCTGGGTTATGGTGCTTCGCCGCCGTGGCCACCGACCGGCGCCATCAGGCCACCGCCCAGTAGCTGTCCGGCCCAATCCCCGCGGGGGCGGCCCGTCAGCGGGGGAGAGTGGAGGCCCGGATTACCAGTTCGGGGACGAATGTGACGTGTTCGGTGGGCTGGCCGGCGTGGGTGGTCAACAGCAGATCAGCGGCCCGGTGGCCCAGTTCATAGGTTGGTTGGCGGACCGAGGTGATGGGCACAGCCCGGTCTGCCACCACGCCGATGTCATCGAAACCAACAATTGGGTTGCAAACCGGGGAGTAGCCGCCGGAATAGGTCAAAGCCCGCTGCAAACCAATCGCCACCATGTCATTGACACAGAAAAAGGCGGCCGGGCCGCGGTTGTTTTCCAGCCAGCGGCGGGCGGCCTGTTCGCCGCCCATTGAATTGAGCTGGTCTACCTGGACCTCGGTCAACGAATCGGGGCCCAGGCCGTGATCCGCCAAGGCTTGGCGGGCGCCGGCCAGCCGTTCGGCACACTGCCTGATCCGGTGGGGGCCGTTCAACATCACAACCTGGTCAAAACCCAGTTCCACCAGGTGGCGCACCGCGGCTTGGGCGCCGGCGGTGTTGTTGACCCGAACCGAGGAGACAGGCAGGTCCTCAAAGGAGCTTTCCAGTAGGACCACATTCAGGCCCCGTTCAATCAACTGCCGGTAAGGCTTGCCGGAGCCGTCCACGGTCGCGGCGATGATCCCGGCCACACCTTGGGCTTCGAACAGTTTCAAATAGCGAGATTCGCGCTCCCGCACGCTGTCCGAACTGCCAATCAGCAGCGAATAGGTGTCCTGACCGAGCCGTTCTTCAATGCCGCGGGCCACGTCGGTGTAGAACGGGTTACGGATGTCCAACAAGATGGCGCCCACGCAAGTGGGGTTGCCGGAGCGCAGCAGGCGGGCGGCCCGGCTGGGCACAAAACCAAGTTTGTCGATGGCCCGTTCCACCTTGCGCCGGGTTGATTCCGCCACCACTTGGGGCCGGTTCAACACGTTCGATGCCGTCCCCACCGAGACATGGGCCTCCCGCGCCACATCCACGATTGTGACTCGGTTCGACTGCATCGTTTCCCCTTGAATTTGAAATGGTTCAATCTACTCTATCTGGGGTTGGGCGCGGCGTCACCCCTATCCGCCAAACTAATATGAAGACCCCAGCTAGACCCGCAAAAAGGGCTCCGCCCGATTGGGCCCAAAACACCCTTGACAGGCCCTGGCAAAGCTCGTAGCCTCAAGGGGCGAGCTTGAAACGTTTCAGGCTCTGACCAGGCATCGCGCTGGTGACAGCGCCCCACCGACCAACCGGATACAAGGACTCCAACATGAGCCGCTCCCCAGAACCGGATTCGCGCCCGCCGGACGGCGCCCAGCCGCCGGAGCGCCGCCTCATCAAAGAGTTGGTCCAACGCCTGACCGTCAACCTGATCTCCATCACCGATGAAACCGGCGAATTCCTGCTGCGGCTGGATGACGGCCGGGTGATAGACACCAAAGGCTGGGCCGGCTGGGAGTGGACACACGGCATCGGCCTATATGGAATATGGCAGTACTACAGCCAAACCGGTGACGCCTGGATGCGGCAGGTGGTGGATGACTGGTTCACTGCCCGGCTGGCTGAAGGCACCACCAAGAACGTCAACACCATGGCACCTATGTTGACCCTGGCCTACCGTTACGAGGCGGACCACGATCCGACCCTTCTGCCATGGCTGGAAGCCTGGGCTGAATGGGCCATGCGGACCATGCCTCGCACGCCGCACGGCGGCATGCAACACATCACCTTGGCTGAGGAAAACCACCATCAACTGTGGGACGACACGCTGATGATGACGGTGCTGCCGCTGACCAAGATTGGGTTGCTGCTGAACCGGCCGGCCTATGTCGAAGAAGCTACCTTCCAGTTCTTGACGCATATCGCCTACCTGGCAGACCGCCAAACCGGGCTGTGGTTCCACGGCTGGACCTTTGACGGCCACCACAACTTCGCCGAAGCCCGCTGGGCGCGTGGCAACTCTTGGTTGACCATGGTGATCCCAGACTTCTTGGAACTGGTCAACTGGTCGCCCGCCCACCCCGTCAGGCGGCTGCTGATAGAGGTGCTCCAAGCCCAAGTTGAGGCGCTGGCCAAACTGCAAGACGAATCCGGGCTGTGGCACACCCTGCTAGATGATC
>JAIRTF010000245.1 GCA_031255075.1 Bifidobacteriaceae bacterium
CGCAACTGGGATTCCAACCAAGGACCCAGCACTGGATCAGCCAGCCACTCATTGGCGGTTGACTGGACCGTGATTGGCCGGCGCATCGGATCGCCTTCCAAGTGCAGAGCCAACCGGGCCCGAATGTCGCGCGAAGACGCGCCGATCCGCACCTCGAAATCGCCGCCCTCGGCGAACCAGCGGCCCAGTTCCACATCCCAGAAGGCGAAGGCACGCTGATCCAACAGCCAAGACAAGCGCCGCGATTCGCCGGGAGCCAGATCAGCCGAGGCGAAAGCGACCAGGCCCTGATCAGCCCGTTCGACGGAGGCTTCGACGTCATGGACATAGACCTGTGCCACCTCGCGGCCGCGCATCTGGCCGGCGTTGCGGATGGTCACCTCAACCGAGACTGTTGGCCGTGGCCCATCTGAGATCACGGACAGCACCGGATCGGAATACTCAAAGCTGGTGTAGCTGAGCCCGTGACCAAACGGATAAGCCACATCCAAGGCTTTGGTGTCATACCAGCGGTAGCCCACCAAAGTGCGTTCGCCGTAGTAGACGCTGCCCTTCTCACCTGGGAAATTACCAAAGGCGGGGGTGTCAACCAGGCGCAGCGGGATGGTCTCGGCCAGCTTCCCGGATGGGCTGACCCGGCCAAACAGCAAATCGGCTGTGGCTGATCCGCCGGCCTGACCCAACAACCAACCCTCAACCACGGCTGCCGTCTGATCCTCCCAAGAGGCGACATCTACCACGCCACCGTTGGACAAAACCACCACCACCTTGGGGTTGACGGCCGCCACCGCCGCCAGCAACTCAATTTGGGTTTGCGGCAGTTCCAAGTCCCGCCGGTCGTAGCCTTCTGATTCGTAGGCGGCTGGCAGCCCCAAGAACAACACAACCTGGTCAGCGTGCTGAGCCGCATCAACGGCCTCCGCCACCAAGTCTGGGTTGGGGGCGGCGGCATCGGCCACGAAGCCCTGGGCGTAGAGCACTTCGCGGCGCCCACCCAGCAGCGCGCGGATCGAATCGAGGGCGGTATCCAAGCGGGTCGGGTTGACCGCGGAAGAACCGGCACCCTGGTAGCGGGGCCGCGCCGCAAATTCGCCAACCACGGCCAGCGGTCCGCCGGAGGCCTCAGTCAAGGGCAGAATGCCATCATTCTTCAACAGCACGGCTGCCTGACTGGCGGCCTGGCCGGCCAACTGGTGGTGGGCGTCCGCATCAAAGGTCTGGCCGGCCTCGGTGGCGGTGCCAACCCGGGCCGCCAACGTCAACAGGCGATGGACCGCTTTGTCCACGTCCTGGATGGACAGGCGGTTCTGGTCCAAGGCGGCGCTGACCGCGGCCGCGCCGGCGCCTGAAGAGCTGGGCATTTCCAGATCCAGGCCGGCTTGCAGATCTGACGGACGGTCAGCCACGCCGCCCCAATCCGACATGACCAGACCGTCAAAGCCCCAGTCATCCCGCAGAATATCCGTCAACAGGGTGTGCGATGACGCCACATAGGTGCCGTTAATCCGGTTGTAGGCGGCCATCACCGTCCAAGGCGAAGCCGCCCTGACGGCCCGCTCAAACCCTGACAGATAGATCTCCCGCAGAGTCCGCGGATCAATCTCCGCTGAGACCCGCATGCGGTCGGTTTCCTGGTTGTTGGCCGCGAAGTGCTTCAAGCAGGCACCAATCCCCTCCGACTGGATGCCCCGCACCATGGCGCCCGCCAGTTCACCACCCAACAGCGGATCCTCGGAGAAGTATTCAAAGTTGCGTCCGCACAGCGGAGAACGTTTGATGTTCAAACCTGGACCCAAAATCACCGACACCTGCTGGGCTCTGGCCTCTTCGCCCAAAGCCCGGCCGACCTGCTCTACCAGCTCCGGGTTCCAAGCCGAAGCCAAACCGGCCGCCGGCGGGAAGCAGGTGGCCGGCACCGATTGGTTCAAGCCCAAGTGATCAGCGGCGCCAGCCTGTTTGCGTAGACCGTGGGGGCCGTCGGTCAGCATCAGCGCCGGCACCCCCAGGCGGTCAATGCCCTGGGTGTGCCAGAAGTCGGATCCGTCCAGCATGGAGATCTTTTCGGCGGTGGTCAGCCGCTCCATCACCCCGCCGATCCGTTCCCAGGTGAGCGGGGCGGCCTGTGTGTCAGTCGAGTTGGCGGTCATCGTTTGGGTTCCTCACTTCGGTGCAGATTGGTCGGTCGGGTCGGTCAGTATCGGTTTTGGTGGTCGATGCCGCGCTGTACCACGCCATCACCGGACGGTTCCAGGGAGGCGGGCGGCGGCATCGACCACCGTTTCCACTCGGATGGGAAAGACAAGAGGGTGGAAAGCCAGGCCGCTGGTCCCGCGGTGCCCGTCCACCATTGCGGCCGGGCACCGCGGCCACGTCCTATTTGGCTCCCCTGATGAACATGGTGGTAGCGGCTCCAGCCAGGGCGAACACCGCTGCGGCGAAGAACAGCGAGGTGTAGTTGGCGTGCACTGCCGGGGTGGCGCCAATCGCCAAGAACAGGGGCGCCACAGCCGGCGCCAGCGATTGCGGCAAGGCATTGGCAATGTTGAACACGCCCAGATTCTTGGCCGCTTCGGTGCGCGCGTTGGGCAGCACATCGGTCACCAAGGCGATGTCCACAGCCATGTAGGCGCCCAATCCCAGACCCCACAGCCCGGCGCCGAAGTAGAGCGCCTGCGGGGCATTGGCAAAGGCGAACACGGCCAAGCC
>JAIRTF010000281.1 GCA_031255075.1 Bifidobacteriaceae bacterium
TGGTCGATTTCGATGACGAGCCGACGGCGTTAATCCCCGCCGAGGACAAACCGACGGTCCGCATTTCGGTGGAAGATCGGGTTGGTGAACCGAAATCGGCTCCGCCGGCGCCCATCCCACCGCGCCGGGTGTCGGTGGCAGAAACCTCCCAGGCCGAAGAGACGGCAGACCTGGCCACTCGGCCAGAGCCGCCCACCGGCGAACAACCCCCCATCAGCCAGGAAGACCCAACCCGGAATGACACCAAACCGCTGCCCATCTCCAAGCGGGAGCGCCGACGGCTGAGCCGCAAGCGCCGCCGGGCCTGGATCCCAGTGCTGGTAGCAGTGGTTGTACTGGTGGCCGGCTATGTGGGTGCTGCCTTGTACTTCGCTGACCGGGTCCCAAAGGGCGCTCAAGTGGCCGGCATCGAAATTGGCGGGCTGGAGAAGAGCCAAGCCATCGACAAACTGACCGCCGGGCTGGCGGCCGCCGCCAAAGAACCAATCGAGGTTTCGATCGGCGAAGCCCAAACCACCCTTGACCCGGTGCTGGCTGGGATGTCGTTCTCGGCCGAACAATCGGTGGCGGCGGTCACCGGGCTGAGCTTTGACCCGCGTCGGCTGTGGGACCAGGTGAGCGGCATCGGCAATGTGGCGCTGGTGACCACCGTTGACCGGGCGGCCCTTGAAACCGAACTGGGCCGTCTGGCGGCTGAAACGGCCACCGAAGGGCAGAACGGCACCGTTTCGGTGGCCGGCGGCACCGTTGAGGTGACCGATCCACAGCCCGGCGTGCTGCTGGACCAAACTGCGGCCCTGGCCGAGGTGACAGTCAAATACCTGGTCACCCCGGGACCGTGGGCGCTGCCGGTGGTTGAGCAGGAACCGAAGATCGGCGCTGAAGCACTCAGCGCCGCGGTCAGCGAACTGGCTGAACCGATTCTGACCGGCGGGGTCAGAGTCCAGGTTGGCACCAACAGCGTGGAGATTCCGGCGGCAGACCTGGCGGCTGCGGCGCTCATAGCACCGGCTGGCCCAGAAGCCACCAGCTTGACTCTCAGTTGGGACCAAGAACTGCTGACGGCGGCGGTCACGTCCAGGTTGCCGGCCGGGGTGCTGAGCGATGCCCGCGACGCCCGGTTTGAGTTCGTTGACGGTCAGCCGCAAATCGTGGACGGGCAAGCCGGGGTGACCCTCGACGTGCCGGCCATGGTCGAATCGATCAACTCGGCCGCCCTGGCCACTGCTGAGGCCCGCCAAGCCGAGGCGCCGCTGATCGAAATTGACCCGGAGGCCGGCCGCGCCGAACTGGAACAACTCGGCATAGTCGAAGTAGTGGGCCGGTTTGAGACCCAAGCCACCGCTGACTACAACCGCAACCAGAACCTCCGCAAAGCTTCCGACATAGTCACCGGTGTGCTGGTCAAACCCGGTGAGACGTTCTCCCTGGACAAAGCTTTGGGGCACCGCAGCAAGGAAACCGGTTGGTTCGATGCCGGGGTGGTGGTGGCCGGCGTATCGCAAGATGGCATTGGCGGCGGTTTGTCACAATTCTCAACCACCCTGTACAACGCCGGCCACCTGGCCGGCATGGTGGACGTCACCCACACCCCCCATTCGAACTACTTCTCCCGTTACCCGCGGGGGCGTGAAGCGACCATCTGGGAAGGGCAGATCGACAACCAGTTCAAGAACGACACGCCCTACGGCGTGCTGCTGCGCGCCGGCCTGACCAGCGATCTGCGGCTATGGGTAGAACTGTGGTCGACCAAATACTGGACAGTCGAAGCTGAGATCGGTCAGCCCTATTCGTTCACCTCACCCAAGACCATCGATTCGACTGCGGCAGACTGTAAACCGCAGTCCGCCGGGGGCTCCGGCTTCCAGGTTGACTATTGGCGAATCAAGACTGATCCGAATGGAAACGCCCAGGCCAAAGAGACCTGGCATTGGCGCTACCAGCCGATGAACGCCAGTGTCTGCAAGCGGCGCTAAGGCCGTGCGGTAGGGCGGTTTCGGGGCCTGTAGGCGGGGCGGGGAGCGGCATCGACCACCGGGTCCGCGGGTGTAACCAAATGTGTCGGCTCTTCCCCTGGTTGGGGCCGTTGGATACTATGTAGCTCTCAAATGGGGCCGCTCGCAATGGAGCCGGTCTGCTATTGAAGGGAATCCAATGACTTCGCATATGAGCAAGACATACCGCCTTGCCGCAGTATTGGGAGCCGCCACGCTGGCCCTGGTGGGCTGTGGCGATGCCAACTCCGGCGGCGGTGGGGGTGGCAAGGCAAGCGCCGCTCAGATCGTGATTGACAGCACATTCGACATCAAGACCATTGATCCAGGCCGCGAATATGAACCAACCGGCCAGATTGTGGTCAAGGCCCTCTATGACACGCTTTTGACCTTCGCGGACAATGACACCACCAAGGTGATTGGCGATCTGGCGACCTTTGAAGCCAATGAGGCTCAGACCGAGTTCACGCTGACCATGGCCGAAGGCCGGGTCTTCTCCGACGGCAGCCCAGTCACGGTAGATGACGCCGTGTTCTCCCTCCAACGCCTGCAAGGTTTGGAAGGCAACCCCTCATTCCTGCTGGATGGGGTGACCATCACCAAGATTGACGAAACCAGTTTGAAGCTGACCACAGCCGAGGCTTCGCCGTACTTGCCGTCGGTTCTGGCCACGCCGTCCTGTGGCATTGTCAACTCCAAGTTGGTCATCGAAAACGGTGGCACCACCGATTCGACTGACAAAGCCGAAGACTTCCTCAACGCCAATTCGGCCGGCTCCGGTCCGTACGTGTTGCAGGAGTTGGATGTCGCTTCGCAGGTCGTACTGGTCAAGAACGCCAAGTACAACGGCCCGCAGAAAGCCACCTATGAGAAGGTCATCCTGCGCAATACTGAGCCGCCCACCCAGAAGATGAACGTTGAACGGGGCGATTCGCAGGTGGCGCTGGGCTTGTCCGGCGACATGATTGAATCTTTGGCCAGCGGCGTTGAGGTGGCTTCTGTGCCCTCCGCCACCGTAGTGTTCTTGCTGATCAATGCGAACCCAGAGATTTCCGCGCTGACCGCCAAACCAGAGTTCGTCAAGGCCGTCAAAGCAGCGGTCAACTATGACGGTCTGGTGGAGATTGCCGGCCGCGGCTCCGCCCAGGCCACCGGTTTGGTGCCGTCTGTTTTCTTGGGAGCGCTGCCGGCTTCTGAGGCCTTGAAACATGACCCAGCCGCCGCCGCAGAGGCTTTGGCGGCCGCCGGTGGCATGACCGGGAAGGTGACACTGTCCTTCCCGAATGACATTGACCCGACCGGGTTGAACATGACCACACTGGCGGAGCGTCTGCAGTCGCAACTAGCGGCAGCCGGTATTGAGGTGGAGTTGGCGCCGGCGCCTTTCGCCACCGAAATTGACGCCTACCGGGAGGGTCAGGAGCAGATTGGCCTGTGGTACTGGAACCCGGACTACATGGATCCGGCCAACTATTTGGCGTTCGGTCCTGGTCAGTCAGTGGGGCAGCGGTCCGGTTGGCTGAAGGGGGCGAATCCCGCCATCGAAGACCTGGTCAGCCAGGGTTACACCACCGGTGACCCGGCCACCCGCCAGGCGGTCTTCGAGAATTGGGGCAAGGCAATGCTGGCTGAGGGGCCGTTTGTGCCGCTGCTGCAGCCAGGTTCCAACGTGGTCTACCAGCCTTCGGTCTCCGGGGTTTATTACAACCCGGTGTGGCTGATCAACGTGGCGGCGCTGGGCCTGAGCTGAATTGGACATAGGTAATGGTTGTGGGAGGTAGCGCGTCGGTGCTGCCTCCCACCGCCATTGCCGAAGGTGGTGGCCCGGTGGACGATTCCGCGCCCCCGCTCTCAGATTCCATGCCCCCGCCCCCGCCCGACCAGGCCAGTCCGCGCGGGCCTGGGCGCCGCTCCCATGGCGCCCTGTGGCGTTACATTGCCAAACGGCTGGTGATAGCGGTTTTCTTGCTGTTTGGCATGACGTTGGTGACGTTCTCTTTGACCAACTTGGTGCCAGGTGATCCAGTGGCCGCCGCCCTGGGGCAGCGCGCCGCTGACGACCCGGAAACTGTGGCCCGGTTCCGGGCCGAATACGGCCTGGACAAGAATCTGCCAGCCCAATACCTGGCCTACCTGGGGCGTTTGATCCACCTAGACCTGGGCACCTCCTGGTACACCCATGAGCCGGTCAGGGCAGGCCTGGCCAAAGCTGTCCCAGCCACTATGGAGATCGCCTTCGGGGCGAT
>JAIRTF010000020.1 GCA_031255075.1 Bifidobacteriaceae bacterium
GCCTCGTCGCGTTCCTCATCAAGACGCATCGGCGGGTACATGCCATCGGCATACCAATCCAAGTGGCCAGAGGTTTGGTACAGCTTGGCTTTGGTGATGTGCGGACTGTAGACAAAGTCATAATCGGCTTCGATGTGCCGCCGCCGGGAGTATTCCTCCATCTCTTGGCGGATCACCGCGCCCTTGGGATGGAACACTGCCAACCCTGAACCGATCTGATCCGGGAAAGAGAACAGGTCCAGTTCGGCCCCCAGTTTGCGGTGGTCGCGGCGCTCGGCTTCGGCCAACCGCTCGGTGTACGCGGCCAACTCTGCGGCATCGGCCCAGGCGGTGCCATAGATGCGCTGAAGCTGCTGGTTGTGCTCATCGCCCCGCCAATAGGCGGCGGCCGTGCGCATCAGCTTGAAGGCGCCCTTCTTGATCAGCTTGGTGACCGGGATGTGCGGCCCGCGGCAAAGGTCCTTCCAAGCCACCGAGCCATCGCGGCGGAGGTTGTCATAGATGGTCAACTCACCGGCGCCGACCTCCACCGACGCGCCATCAGCGGCGGTGTCGCTTTGGCCCTTCAGGCCGATCAGTTCCAGCTTGTACGGCTCGTCAGCCAATTCGGCTCGGGCTTCGTCTTCGGAGACGACCCGCCGCCGGAATGTCTGGTTCTGGGCGGCCAGCCTGGTCATGACCTTCTCAAGTTGGCGGAGCTGTTCTGGGGTGAACGGCTCGGTGACGTCGAAGTCGTAGTAGAAGCCGTCGGTGATGGGCGGGCCAATACCCAGTTTGGCTTCGGCATTGAGTTCCTGGACGGCTTGCGCCAGCAGGTGGGCCGTCGAATGGCGCAGGACCATCAAACCGTCTGGTTCGCTGAGAGTCACAGCCTCGACGGTGGCGCCCTCTGGCACCACCTGGTCAAGGTCTTTCAATTCGCCGTCAACTCTCATGACCACCACGTCTGGCTGGTCTTTGAAGAGTTCTGCCCCAGTCCTGGCGTTAGCTGGTACCGGCACCACAGACACACCCTCTCAATCGGTCGTTATTGCTGCTTGAGCCTACCGCGCCGGCGCCTGGCGAATCAGACCCGCGGCGGCCCAGCCCGAAAACCACCCACCATTTCGGCACCCTGGCTTGTAGTATTGGCGCGAGCCCAACGCCCCGCCTCATCACCGAAAGGCTTCCCTATGTCAATGCCACCAGCCCAAGGCGGCTCTCCCTACGGACCAGGACCTGAATACGGGCCGCCGCAAGGTGCCGGCTATCCGCCGGCCGGCCAGCCAAGTCCGCCCGCTGCCCAGCCTCCGGCGGGTTATCCTCCGGCCGCGCAGCAGCCACCCGCCGGCTATCCGCCGGCGGCCCAGCCATATCCGCCGGCTCAGCCCCAAGGTGGCTACGAAAGCCAAGGCTATGGCGCCTATCCGGGCGCTGAACAATACCCCCAGCAGCAGGGCCCGTATGGCCCCGCGCCCGGCCCCGGGGGCCCTTGGCCGCCGGCCCAGCAACCGCCCAAGAAGGGCAAGGGCATGCTGATTGGCATCATCATTGCTGCCGTGGTGCTGGTAGCGGCCGTGGCCGTGGTGCTGGTCCTGGTGCTCAGCAAAGACAAGGAGGATGACCAGGCGGCTCCGACCAAATCGCCCAAACCATCAGCCAGTGAATCAGCCGAGCCAACCGCGGACCCGGACCCAACCCCGCCTAAGACCTCCGCCCCGCCGGATCCTGACCCCGGCCACGACCTTCCGGTCCCCAAGGTTGACGATGCTTGGTGCGACTCCTACTTCGATGCTGAGTGGGGAGGCTACGAAGAGTGGGAACTCGTTCTGGAGATTGCGGCGCCGGAAATGAAATCGTCCGTGGCGGATCTCATTGAGTACCTGAAAGCTTTGGACGACTGGTTTGATGATCCGGATGCCTCCTGGGAAGACATCCCTGAGTTCGATACGGTGCTGGAAAACCAGCTCTACGACTGGCTAGAGGAAGTGGTTGAGCAGTGCTACTGAGCTAGTCGGGCGCAGCACCGGCTGTAGATCATTCCAACCCGGCTATGGCACTGGTGATCTGGCCGGTTTCCGCCGCCGGCGGCTGATTGGCAAGTAGTATTGGCGACAGCACGCCCCCCTGCTTTCTCCCAGCGAAAGGCCCCGACATGTCAATCCCACCAGCCCCAGGCGGGCAACCTTATGGGCCGGGACCAGATTATGGCCAACAACCAGGGGGGTATCCTCCGGCGGCACCTCCTCAAGGCGGATATCCCCCGGATTGGGCGCCTCCTGGCGGCTATCCGCCACCGGCTCAGCCATACGCACCCGAACAACCGCCAGCGGTGCAGCCATACGCACCCGACCAACCGACCGCGGTCCAGCCATACCCAACCGAACAACCGACCGCTGTCCAGCCGTACCCAGCCGAACAACCGGCGGCGGCTTATCCGAGCGGCCCAGACTATGGCGGCTACCAGCCAACCGATCAGTACCAGCAATACCAGCAATACCAGCAGTATCAGCAGTACCAGGCGCCCTACGGCGGTCCTCCCGGACCTGGCGGACCAGCTGGCCCGTGGGGCCCAGGAGGGCCGCCGAAGAAGAGCAAAGGCCTGCTGATCGGCATCATTGGTGGGGCTGTCGCGTTCGTGACGGCCATCGTGGTGGTGCTGGTCTTGGCGTTGGGCAACGACAAAGACAACAGTTCGTCCGGCGACCCGACCAAATCCCCCAAACCCAAAGCTTCCGAGCCTGCCGAGCGTTCGCCAGAACCCACCAGGACCCCCAAACCAACCAAGACTCCCAAACCCACCAAGACCCCCAAGCCATCCATCTCCCCGACGCCAGACGTCAGCTCCACCGACCTGCCGCCGGTCAACGTCTCTGACGCCTGGTGCGATGAGTATCTCGGCGCGCCACGCGGCTCGCTGGAGCGGCTCGAAATGCTCTGGGACATCCTGCCTGAAGAGTGGCAAGGCACCATGCAGACCTACTTGGAGGACCAAATAGCCCTCAACGACTGGTTGGACAATCCGGACTCGGAGTTTCCCGGAGTTGACGGCGAGGCATTCGGTGTCATGATCATCTGGATTGCTGATGTAGCCAAGGCCTGCGGCGCCGACCCGCTCGTCGATTAGCAGGCCAAGACCTCGTAAACAGGCTGGCATTTCAGGCAGTCTGATAGATCCGATTCAGCCCACAGTCAACTACACAGCTCACCTTCCGGCGGCGTGGCACCGAAGGGCGTAGCCGCCAAGCTGACAGGTAGGATTGGCGATGGCGGAAAGGGCCGCCCCTTGAACCGAAAGGCCTACACATGTCAATCCCACCAGCCCAAGGCGGCGCTCCCTACGCTCCTGGCCCCGATTACAGCCAGCCCCAGGGCACTTATCCCCCGGCAGGGCCGCCGCAGGGTGGTTATCCCCCGGCAGGGCCACCCCAGGGTGGGTATCCGCCAGCCGGGCCACCCCAGGGTGGGTATCCGCCAGCCCAGCAGCCTTATCCGCCAGCCGGGCCACCTCAAGGTGGGTATCCACCAGCTCAGCAGCCTTATCCACCGTCCCAGCAGCCCTACGGCGCCTACCCGCCGGCCGAACAGTCTCAGCCGTACCAGGCACCCTATGGCGGTCCTCCCGGACCCGGCGGACCTGGCGGTCCGGTTGGCCCGGGGGGCCCAGGAGGGCCGCCGAAGAAGGGCAAAGGGCTGCTTATCGGAATCATCATTGGCGCTGTGGTGCTGGTTGCCGCCATCGCCGTGGTGCTAGTCCTGGTGCTGAGCAAAGACAAGAAGGAAGACGGTCCAGACCCCACCAAATCGCCCAAGCCAACGGCGTCCGAGTCAGTCAAACCGTCGGATGACCCGGATCCAAAGCCGACCAAGACTTCCGACCCGCCAAAACCGACCGGCAACCCATCGATCAACGTCACCGAAGCCTGGTGCGATGAGTACCGCGCAGCTTCCTACAATTCGCCGGAGGAATTCGACCTGCTGCGGGAGGTCGTTCCGGACGATATGAAGGCGGACCTCGAAACCTATATCGAGTATCAAGAGGCCCTAGACGCCTGGATATCAGACCCCGACGCGCCGATCATGGACATGCCGAAAATCGACCTCGATCTCCAGACCAGGGTCTTTAGCTGGATCATGGACCTCAACGTAGCCTGCATCTAGGCAGACCGCTGGACCGTCCCGCCGCAGCTAACTGAACTGCGGCGGGATGGAGTCCCGTTCCAGGACCACTCCCCCATCGGTGGCCGTCCAGGCGGCCGCCGCGCCGGCTCTGACGGCTTCAACCGACGGACCCTCGCCCGGTGCGCGCGGTGGTTCTTCAACCATCAACCGGTTGCCATCCACCCAGGCCCGGGCCTGGCCGCAAACCCAATAGGCGGAATCGGCCACGGGGGCCAGATGCGGTTGGCTCAGGGCCCGCAGGGCGGCGGCTATCAATCTGGGGCGCTCTTCGGGATGGGCCATGAACACATCGGCGGCGCTGTTCACGCCGGTTAGAACCATCATGCCGGGATAGCCCGCGTTGATGGCACCAGCCAAATCGGTGTCCAGACGGTCGCCCACAACCAGTGGCCGCCGCGCGGCGACCCGCTCAGCCGCCATGTGGAAAATCGAGGCGTGGGGTTTGCCGGCAGCCAGCGGGCGCACCCCGGTGGTGACAACCACGGCTTGGACCATGGCACCGTTGCCGGGCGCGAAACCGAACTCAGTCGGAAGGTTCTTGTCCAAGTTGGTGGCGAAGTAGGCCGACCCGGACTCAATGGCATAGGCCGCCTCCTCAAGATCACGCCAGGCCAGGGTGGGGCTCCAGCCCTGAATCACCGCGGCCGGGCGTTCAACAGCGCCAGCCACCAGTTTGAAGCCGGCCCGCATGACCGCGTCCGCCAGCCCGTTTCCGCCCACCACGAGCACCTTTGAGCCGGGCTCGATGTGTTCTGCCATCAGCCGGACGCCGTCTTCAGCGGCGGTCACCACATCTTCGCGGACCGCCGGAATGCGCACCGATTCGAGTTTCGATGCCGCCAGCTTCGGCTGCCGTGAAGCGTTGTTGGTGACGAACACGAACCGCATCCCCGCTTTGCGGGCCGCCGCCACTCCTTCTGCCGCATAAGGTACCGGTTCATTGCCGCGGAACAGCACGCCGTCCAAGTCCGTCAACGCCACGTCAAACCGGTCCGTCAATGGAACCGGCACATCCATCAGGGCTGTTGGTCCCGCTGCGGTCATTGTTCTTCGGCGCCTTTCGCGGCTTCGGCTTCAATCACTGCACGGGCCTCAACGATGCGTTGGCGCAGCAGCGGATCGGCTTGGGTTCGCAAGGCCCGGTCCAAGGTGACCCGCGCCGCCCCGAACTCCTTGAGGTCCGCATGGGCTCCGGCCTCCACGATGGCAATCTCTGCGACCTCTTCGGGTTCCAGTTGGAAGCCGCGGGCGGCCGCCACCGCCTCCAGCGCCTCTTCTGGTTTGCCGATGCCGCGCAGCGCATCCGCCAAAATAGCGCTGTAGTGACGTTCCCCAGAGATCCGCTGATAGGTTCTCAACTCCCGCACCGCCTCCGCGTAGCGGTCTGTGAAATAGCTGGTCAGGCCGGCATATTCGCGGATCACCGCGACCCGACCGGCGCGTTCTGCCGCCGCCCGGGCATGCCGGTAGGCCAACTCTGGCGCGTCCTCCAGGCACTGAAGAACCATCACCAAGTGACGGGCCACCACCTCCAGGTTCTGTTCGCCCAAACC
>JAIRTF010000040.1 GCA_031255075.1 Bifidobacteriaceae bacterium
AACTGGTTCTTTGGTGCCCTCTAGCTTTGCCTCACCGGGGCGTTGATCAGTGCCCGGCTTCCCGCCAGGAGGCCCCGGTGCCAACCGAAACAGTCAACGGCACCTTCAGTTTGGCGGCGGCGCCCATTTCGCGGACCAACGTGTCACGAACCGCACCAGATTCGCCGGCCGCCACTTCCACGATCAGTTCGTCATGGACTTGCAACACGATCCGCGAATCGAGGTTCTGGTCTTGGAAGGAACGGTCCACCCGCAGCATGGCCAGTTTGATGATGTCTGCGGCGCTGCCCTGGATGGGTGCGTTCAGGGCCATCCGCTAGGCCATCTCCCGGCGTTGACGGTTCTCACTGGTCAGGTCCGGCAGATAGCGGCGCCGGCCCAGGATGGTTTGGGTGTAGCCATCCCGCCGGGCTTGGCGAACCACCCCTTCGAGGTAGTCCCGAATCCCACCGAAGCGTGAGAAATAGTCATTCCGCAGATCTTCGGCTTCGCCTTGGCTGATGCCCAACTGCTTGGACAGTCCGTAGGCGCTCAGACCATAGGCCAGGCCGTAGCTCATGGCTTTGATCTTGGACCGCTGTTCGCTGGTCACCTCATCTGGCGGGCCGCCAAACACCCGGGCCGCCACCGAGCGGTGCAGGTCTTCGCCTTCGTTGAAGGCGTCAATCAGGGCCTGGTCGCCAGACAGGTCCGCCATGATTCGCATCTCGATCTGCGAGTAATCCGCAGACATCAACTCGGCATAGCCGCGGCCCACCACAAAGCTGTGCCGAATCTCCCGTCCCACTTGGCTGCGGGTGGGAATGTTCTGCAGGTTCGGGTCGGAACTGGACAACCGGCCGGTGGCCGCCACCGTCTGGCCAAAGGTGGTGTGGATGCGGGCGTCATCTTGGATGGCTGCCAACAGCGAATCAACCATTTGGCGCAACTTGATGGCGTCACGGTGGGCCAACAGATGCTCCAAGAACGGATGCGGGCTCTTGGTGAACAGTTCTGCCAGCGAACCGGCGTCAGTTGAATAGCCGGTCTTGGTGCGCCGGGTTTTGGGCATTTGTAAATCGTTGAACAGGACATCTTGGATGGCTTTGGGGCTACCCAAGTTGACCTGACGCCCACCAATCGCGGCGATGGCGTCATGTTCGGCCAGTTCCACCCGGCCGGCCAATTCCGCCCGGGTGTTGCGGAGGCGTTCCTCATCAACGGCTATGCCAACCCGTTCCATTTTGACCAGCAACTTGGTCAGCGGCTGCTCCAATTCGACCAGCAGCCCCACGGCGCCGCGGTCTTCAAGTTCTTTGGTCAACGGCTCAACCAGCCTGGCCACCGCGTCCGCCCGGCCGGCGGCTTCCAAACCGGATGATTCGTCACCGAAATCAAGCACGCCTTGAACGTTGGCGTCATCTGGGCCGGCCCCCAAGGCCACGCCCAACAGCCGCTGTGTCAACCCGGGCAGGTCGTAGCCGCGCTGGTCAGGCCACAGCAGGTAGGCCGCCACTTCGGTGTCAAAGACCACGCCGTCCAACTCAATGCCGTTGCCGTAGAGCATCTGGGAGGCAGATTTGGCGCCGTGGACGGCTTTGGCGGCCTCGGCGTCCTCACACCAGTTGACCAGTGCTTCCTCATTGGCTTGGTCAAGATTGGATAGTTCCAGTTCGGTGACCCGGCCATCGGTGTAGGCGAACGCCGCCTTCCAAGCCTCGCCGCTGCCTGGCCGGAGCCGGCCGGCCACATCCAAACCGGTGGTAACCCCCGGATAGTCCTCAAGAAAGTCCTGCAGGCCGCCCTCGCCAACCACAATCGGCCTGAAGACCGTGGCAGGGCTCTGCGGTGCCACCTGGGTGGCGTCCTTGCCCCAGACCCCGGATTTCAATATCCGGTCCTTAATCCGCCCGAATTGCAGCGAAGCGAACAGCAGATCAAGTTCCGCCCGGTTGATGGAGCCCAGGCGCAGCGTGTCAACTTCACCTTCGAGTGGCACGTCCCGCCGCAGTTCGTTCAACTGCCGGTTGACCAGAACCTGGTCAAAATGCTGCCTCAGGTTCTCCCCAACCACGCCTTTGAGCTGAGCCTGGTGGTGGCCAATGCCCGCCAAATCGCCATATTCGGTGATCCACTTGGCAGCCGTCACCTTGCCCACTTTGGGCACGCCCGGCAGGTTGTCAGACTGCTCCCCAACCAAGGCTGCCAAATCGGGGTATTCGGCCGGTTGGACACCGTAACGTTTGAAGACTTCCTCCGGCGTGATCACCGCCACATCGCGGCTGTTGCCCTGCGGGTAAAGCACTGAGACGTTCTGGTCAACCAACTGGAAGGTGTCCCGGTCACCGGACATGACCAAAACTTTCAAACCGGCGTCCGCGGCCTTGGTGGCCAAGGTGGCCAGCACGTCATCGGCCTCTACGTCTGGTTCCTCGAAATAGCGGATACCCAACGCCGCCAAGACGTCCTGAATCAGCGGCACTTGGCCTTTGAACTCTTCCGGCGTTTCACCCCGGCCGGCTTTATAGGCCGGGTAGATGTCAGTCCGGAACGAATGCCGTGAGGCGTCAAAGGCGGCCGCCACATGGGTTGGCCGGTGCTGCTCAAGCTGGCTGAGCAACATGTTGACAAAGCCGTACACGGCGCCAACCGGCTCACCGGTAGTAGTGGTGAAATCGGCTCCGCTCATCGCATAGAAGGCGCGGAACGCCACCGAATGGCCGTCTACCAGCAGCAGCGTGGAGGTCATCGGTCTAGGTTACGGGTTGGCACCAGTCACGTCATCTGAGAGATGACAGCGTCCGCCACCTCACGCATCGACAGCCGCCGGTTCATAGACGTCTGCTGAATCCAGCGGAACGCGGACGGCTCATCTAAGTCCATCTTGGTCATCAGCAGAGCCTTGGCTCGCTCGACCCGTTTGCGGGTCTCCAAGCGGTCCTCCATCTCCGTGACGGAGTCTTCCAGCTCCAGGATCTCTTCGAACCGGGCCACCGCCAACTCAATGGCCGGCAGCAGATCCGCAGCCGTGAACGGCTTGACCACAAACGCCATGGCGCCCGCGTCTTTGGCCCGTTCAACCAGCTCCGGCTGCGAATAGGCGGTCAACATGACCACCGGCGCCAGCCGGTCCTCGCCGATCTTCTCCGCCGCTGTCAACCCGTCCATGACGGGCATCTTGATGTCCATCACCACCACGTCGGGGTGGAGTTCTTGAACCAGCCGCACGGCTTCCTCGCCGTTGGAAGCTTCGCCCACCACGTCGAAGCCGGCTTCTTGCAGCGTTTCCACCGCATCCAAACGGATCAACGCGTCATCTTCCGCCACCACAACGCGGCGGGCCTCTGTATTGGTTGCCTTCGCATCTGTCACATCTTGTAGCCTAGTAGCCGAACCATGCGCGTGAGACACAGTAGAGTGGCCCACGCACATGCCCTGGTGGCCCAATTGGCAGAGGCAGTCGGCTCAAACCCGGCACGGTGTGGGTTCGAGTCCCACCCAGGGCACCATGCCGCCAGTGGCGGCTGCCCCCAAAATCTTCGTTTGGCGCGGTTCGCTGCGTGCGCCCTTGACCCACGTTGACGCCGCCGGCAGCCTGGCCCAGCGCCCAGGCGGCCGGTTTGGCGGTGGCTCCGGTGGGCGGAAATCTGGGCGCTATTTCCGGGCCTCGGCGGCGCAGAACGTTGCCTCCTAATACAGCGGCCGATGCCGCGTGGCCAAAAACTGCGTAGAACCACTTGTTGGCGCCGATTGAGTTTTGATAAACGCCTAGGTCGTTACCGCAGCTTGGCTCGCGTGTGGCGGCTCCTACCGCGGTATGGCGACCAACATCTTTACTTGGGATAAGGTCCAAAGTGCACGGTTTATCTGCCAGACTTTGAGGAGGCCAGCAGCGGTGTCACGCAGCCTTGATGACAACACCGATTCGTCCCCCGTTGACATTGGTGGGCCGGCCGATACCGCCGCTGGACCTTCTTCCCCCTCTGATTCCCCCACCGAACCTTCCGCCGCAGATCCCGACCAGCCCCAAGGCTCACCCGACAAACCCGCTGGGTTGGACACCGAATCTGAACCTGCTGAACCGGAGGACGCCTCCGACGCCCAACCGGTCGGCGACGACGCCGCCGAGGCCGAATCCGAAGCTGAACCTTCTGAGCCCAAAGACGCCTCCGACGCCCAATCCGGGGCCGACGATGCCGGCGAGGCCGAGTCCGGACCCGAAGGTGCTTCGGACACCGAATCCGAGGCCGTTGACCCCACCGAACCGGACCAGGCCCCCGAATCCAAGCCGGACGATGCCTCGAGTGATGCCGCAGAACCTGAGCCGAGCGACACCACTGAGTCCCCCTCTAAGCCTGAAGACCAGGCCGAATCCCCCACTGACGACGAGCCCGACCCTGCCGAGCCGCCCGCCGCCGAAACCGACAAGACTCCAGACCCGGCCGAGGCGTCCGTAGATGAACCGGACCAGACTCCCGAACCGACCCAAGACGACGATCCCCACGCCGAGTCCGCCCCGGAACC
>JAIRTF010000071.1 GCA_031255075.1 Bifidobacteriaceae bacterium
GACTTTGGAATACAGCATCAGAAGATCCCTTCTGGCACCTGAATGGAATCCAAGTAGCCCGGCTTGGCCTGAATTGTCAGGCCCGGCAGCTCGGTTGGCTCCAGCAGATCAAGGCGTTCGGCCACGCCTAAGAACCGCTCAATCTCGGCCGTTTCAAGAGCCGGCGCGGCCAGCTTCTTGAACTTGCCAACATAGTCAGCCCGGGCGAATGGCCTGGCCCCCAGCGGATGGGCGTCCGCCACGGCGATCTCATCTTCAATCAGGGTTCCATCCACCATCTGGATTTCCACCCGGCCACCGAAGGCCTTTTCGACCGGATCATTCGAGTGGTACCGGCGGGTCCACTCCGGGTCCTCAATGGTGGTGATCTTGCGCCACAGCTCCACCGTGTCCGGGCGCCCAGCCCGCTCCGGCGCATAAGAGTCCACGTGGTCCCAGGTGCCATCCTGCAGGGCCACCGCGAAGATGTACGGGATGGAGTGATCAAGGGTTTCCCGCGAAGCCTTTGGGTCGTATTTCTGCGGATCGCCAGCCCCCGAACCGATCACGTTGTGGGTGTGATGCGAGGTGGCAATGATGATGGATTCGACCCGTGCCGGATCGGTCACCTGCGGATATAGCGTGCGCAGCTTGCGGGCCAAGTCAATCCAAGCCTGGGCTTGATACTCCGCCGAATGTTCCTTGGTGTAGGTGTCCAAGATGGCCCGCTTCGGCTCTCCGGCACCGGGGAGCGGCACTGTGTACGCGGCATCGGGCCCGTCCAGGAGCCAGGCGATGACGCCGTCTTCGCCTTCGTAAATCGGTGAGGGAGCCCCCTGCCCGCGCATCGCCCGGTCCACCGCTTCGATTGCCGCTTTGCCCGCCCAAGCCGGTGCGTAGGCCTTCCACGATGAGATGGCGCCCTTGCGGGATTGCCGCGTAGCGGTGGTCACATGTAGCGCTTGGCCCACTGCTTGGTAGATCGTTTCCGGATCCAACCGCAACATGGCGCCCAAGCCGGCCGCCACTGATGGCCCCAGGTGAGCGACGTGGTCAATCTTGTGGGCGTGCAAAGAGATCGCCTTGACCAGGTCCACCTGGATCTCATAGGCGGTGACAATGCCGCGCAGCAAATCCGCACCGGTGACCTGTTTGTGTTGGGCCACGGCCACCAAAGCTGGAATGTTGTCACCCGGGTGGGAGTATTCGGCGGCCAGGAAGGTGTCGTGGAAGTCGAGTTCTCTGACGGCTACGCCGTTGGCCCAGGCGGCCCATTCTGGTGAGTAGCGGCGGCCTTCCGGCTCGCCAAAGACTGTGGAGCCCGGCCGGTACGGGTGGGTCAGAGCCTGGGCTCTGGCCGCTGCCACCGGCGGTCTGAGCAGGGACGCGGCGGCCACGGCGGCGTTGTCAATTACCCGGTTGACGGCCATCTCCGCGGCTTCTGGATCGATTGGGGCGTTATCTGCCGCCACCTCCGCGATTCGCCAAGCCAGCTGGTTGGCGCGTTCAAGCTCGGCTCCACGCTGCTGGACGCGAACCTCATGCATCTTCATGTCTTGCCTTCCTCCGTGTGTCTAGTCCCCGTTGGTGTGGGCCGGCGCCGAGCCCCGCCCAGGGCCGGAACCTGACCACGATTCCCCCAAGAAATTGGCGGCCGAATGCGCGCTCCGCTCCGCCTTCTGGCCGCCTGGGCTCGCATCAAGCCGCACTAGGCAGCCCATCCGGCGGGCCGCCTACCCATCTATAGTCACATTTTTGCGGCGTCATTGCCAATTTTGGGTGTTAGCATGACTTGTAAGGCGCGGCAGCCAACTGCGCACCGCGGCGGGCCACATCCGCCGCAGGCACCACCAAAACAACTTGGTCTGCGTCCCTAGAGCCGCTGCAACTCACCGGTTTTCCAGGGCGAACACAAAGGTGCCTCCGGCCCGATCCGAGACACGCGGCATCGTGCCCTTCCTACCCTAGGACCCCCGTTCCCCCACGTTGCTACCGGCTGGGCTCACGCCCATTACCTGAAACGAGGAACGGTCATGACCGAAATCCGCAAAGGCCTTTACGGCGTCATTGTTGATACAACCGCAGTCTCTAGCGTCAACCCGGAGACCAACTCGCTGCTCTACCGGGGCTACCCCGTTCAACAGCTGGCGGAAAAGTGCTCCTTCGAGGAAGTGGCATATCTGCTGTGGAACGGCGAACTCCCAACTGGCGCACAACTGGAGGTGATGTGCGAAGTCGAACGCGCTCAGCGGGCCCTGAGCGCCCACACCAAGTCCGTGATTGACGCGATTCCCACCACAACCCATCCGATGGATGTGCTCCGGACTGCAGTCAGTTATCTGGGCGCGACCGATCCGAACGCCTGGGACCAGACTCCCGCTGCTTGCCAAGCCAAAGCGCTGCGGCTGTTTGCCCAGATCCCGTCGATGATTGCCTACGACCAGCGCCGCCGCCATGGCGACTACCTGATCCCGCCGCGCGATGATCTGGACTACTGCGAGAACTTCCTCTACATGACCTTCGGCGAGGTGCCATCGGAGCTGGTCATCGACGCGTTCCGGGTGTCCATGGTGCTTTACGCGGAGCACTCCTTCAACGCCTCCACCTTCACCGCCCGGGTCATCACCTCCACGTTGTCTGATCTGTATTCAGCGGTCACCGGCGCCATCGGCGCGCTCAAGGGCCC
>JAIRTF010000090.1 GCA_031255075.1 Bifidobacteriaceae bacterium
TGCCGCTGAGAAAGCCGCCCGAATGATGCGCTGGGTCACCCGGCCGCTGCCGACCACCGCCCGGAGACGATTCGCCGCCTCAGTCCGCCACCCGGCCACCGTGCCGGTGCTCCACGTTCAGACCGACGCTGACCCGGTGTTGCGTTGGACAGTCGTACCGGCCGAAGAGTTTGGCGGACCGGACTACCGCTTCGAATTGCTGTCCGGCCTGGGACACCTCCCAGCCGAAGAAGACGGCGAACTGTTGGCCAACACCATGCTGGCCTGGTTCCGCGAACACGGTATCTAAGCGCCGGCCAACTGCCGCGATGGGCACAGCGCCGCCACCGAACACCCGCCACAGTTCGGTTTGCGTGAATGGCACACCCGCCGCCCCTGAAAGATCAGCCGGTGGCACAACATGACCCACTCCTCTGGCGGGAACAGCAACGCTATCTGCTGCTCCACATCCACCGGCGCCGCCTCCGCCGTCCAACCCAGGCGCCTGGCCAGCCGGCCAACATGGGTATCCACGGTGATGCCCGGCACACCGAAAGCATTGCCCAGAACCACGTTGGCCGTTTTACGGCCCACTCCCGGCAGCGAAGTCAGCTCCTCCAAAGTGGCGGGCACCGCCCCGCCGAACCGTTCCACCAACGCCAGACCAATACCTTTCAGAGCCGCCGCCTTGGCCCGGTACAGCCCCAACGAGCGGATCAGTTCCTCAATCTGCAGCACGTCCGCCGCCGCCAGAGCCGCCGCGTCCGGGTAGGCCGCAAACAGGGCTGGCGTGGCCGCGTTGACCCGCTCATCGGTGCATTGGGCGGACAACACGGTGGCCACCAGCAGCTCCAACGGTGTGGTGTAGTCCAACTCGCAGTGGGCATCCGGGAAGGTTTCGGCCAAGATCTCGCCGACTGCTTTGGCCTGCCGCCGCAACGCCGTCGATGCCGCCGGGCGTGCTTTCTTAGAACGCCCACCCTTGGTGCCGCGGCCAGTCGGCTTGCCGGTGCCGGGCCGTGTCCCACCGCTGACCGAGTTCATCTGCACAGCATAGGCCGCGGATCGGGCACAATGGGGTTAGTCCGAAAAGCGGATGACCCATGTGTACGGGCAAGGCCAGATGAAGGCGGTGTGCGATGGCTGAGACGCGGCAGAATCCAGAACAAACCGAACTGGGCGGCCAACCGAGCCCACAAGCGCCGGTTGTCAACGCAGACAGCCCCTTCGGTGGCGGCCCCACCAGCGAGCTGGGCGGCGGCCGGTCAAGCGCAGGCCCAGCTGGCGGCATCGACCACCAAGCCGATCCTCAAGGCGGCGCGGCTGAGGGCTATGACCCGGCCGGCTACGACAGTGGCGAGGAAGCCACCGAGATGCCCGCCGACTTGGGCGCGATTGTGGCTTCGGGTCTGTTCGCGGACATTGATGAGGACCATGCGGCGTTGCTGTTTGCGCGGATGGTGCCGATCCGTCTGTCCCGAGGCGAGGTGTTGTTCAACGAAGATGACAACGGCGACCGCCTCTACCTGGTCCAATCCGGGAAGGTCAAACTGGGGCGCGGTGCGCCCGACCAGCGTGAGAACCTGCTGGCCGTCATCGGCCCGGGCGAGTTCATCGGCGAATTGACGTTGTTCGACCCAGGTCCGCGCACTGCTACCGCCACCGCCGTGACCCAAGTTGAACTGCTGGAGCTGAGCCACCAAGCCATGGGCGATTGGCTGGCCCAATACCCCAACGCCGCCCGCTATCTGCTGCGGGCGTTGGCCCACCGGCTGCGCCGCACCAACGAAGCGTTGGGTGATCTGGTGTTCTCCGATGTGCCGGGCCGGGTCGCCAAAGCCCTGCTTGACCTAGCCGACCGGTTCGGCGAACCAACCGACGAAGGCGTTCACGTCACCCACGGCCTGACCCAAGTCGAATTGGCGCAACTGGTGGGCGCCTCACGCGAAACGGTCAACAAGGCGCTATCCGAGTTCGTGGCCCGCGGCTGGGTGCGGCTGGAAGGCCGCGGTGTCTACGTCTTGGACCGGCCAAAGCTGGCCCACCGCGCCCACTGACCGGCCTGAACAAACCCGTGTACGGGGACCAGTTTGAGCTGGGCGGGCGGCAGCCAGAAGTCAGGGACGGCAAGGTAATGTGATGCGGGTGAATTTGCGAAAAGCCGCCTTTCGGGTGGCCTTGATCGGTGCGGCGGCGGCCGGTTACGCAGCAGCCGAAGCCCACTGGTACAAGCTGGACCGGCGTCAGCTGGCGATTCTTCCCCCTGGGAGCCCACCGATCCGGGTGTTGCACATCTCCGACCCACACTTCACAGCCCGCCAGCGGCGAAAGGTCGCCTGGGTGGCTCGCCTGGCCGAACTGGAACCAGACCTGGTTGTCACCACCGGGGACAACTTCGCCTTCGGTGACGCTATGGAAACCGCCCTGGAAGCCTACGAACCGCTGTTAGCCTTCCCCGGCGCCTTCGTGTTGGGTTCCAACGACTACTTTTCAGCTGAATGCCGCAACCCGTTGGCCTACTTGTGGCGCAGCCACACCATTGTGCCTTCGCGGCAACCGGACTTGCCCACCGATGCTTTCCGCCAGGTTCTGACCGGTGCCGGCTGGCTGGACTTGGACAACGCCCGCGGCCAACTGAAACTCGGCACTGCCGGCTTGCCGACCGACTTTGTTGGGTTGGCAGACCCGCACGCCGGCTGGGACCGGTTCCCGGAAGATCAAGGTGCGGGCGCGGCATCGACCTTCAAACTGGGTTTGGTCCACGCGCCGTACACCGCCGCTGTCCAGTCCCTGGTGGACGATGGCGCGCGCCTGATCTTGGCCGGGCACACCCACGGCGGCCAGGTGACCGTACCCGGAGTGGGTGCGCTGGTCACCAACACCGACCTGCCATTGGCTTTGGCCAGCGGAATCCACCGGTGGCGTGGGTCCGAGGCCTATCTGGCGGTTTCGCCTGGGTTGGGGACCTCGCCATTTGTGCCGCTGCGGTTGGGGCGGCGTCCGGCCGCCGGGCTGATCACGTTGACAGCCCAAGCCTGAACCGGCCGGCACGTCTCTGATCCGCCGATGGGCGGCGCTGTTAGTTTGCCTGAAGGGTTGCCGGGATTCTGGCAGAGATCGGTTCGGGCCGCATCTTCTTGGCCACCGGCGAGTGGGCGCCGGCCATTTTCCGCAGGCGATTGGCCTGTGCCGAGGTGCCCACGTTTTGCGGCGAATGGCCTGTGCTGAGGTGGCCACGCTTTGCGGCGAATGGACAGAGGGTGGCATGATGCCGGTCCTATCCGCGAACGTTTGCCGGCGTTCGGTGCGCCGGTATTGGTGTCTAAAGGGCCATTTCCGGGGGAAATGTGGTGTGGCACTAGGTTTGGCCGCGCGGCGGCGATAGCCTTGGTGCATCTTCAAGCCCAGGTGGAGGTGCGCAGCATGGACACGTCGGACTGGCCTGGCCACGTCGAGTGGTTGAACCAGGAAAGCGTCCGTCTGCTTGAGTTCGGTAAAGCGGCGGTGGCCGCCCGCAACGGGTTCGCCTGGCTTGACGAAGACGGCAGACCAGACCTCAGGGCCCCCCTCAAACTGTGGATCACCTGTCGATTCACCCACGTCTTCGCCTTGGGTGCGCTGATGCACCAGCCCGGCTGTGCCGAACTGGTAGACCATGGATTGGCTGCTCTGGCCGGTCCATTCGCTGATTCGGAGTGCGGCGGCTGGTATGCCCA
>JAIRTF010000115.1 GCA_031255075.1 Bifidobacteriaceae bacterium
TTCTCCTAGAGAAGAGCCCGGAAAACCGGAGTCGCTTTCAAGGCCTCACCAGCCGTACCAGATAGTGGACAGAACTGTCCGCCTAGTGAGATTTCAGGTAAACTCCCGCCAGCAAGGCGGGCCGCTCCAAATCCGAGTTGCCCTCACCGAACACTGAGAGGTAACCAGAACTGTGAAAGCTCACCCAACCATTAGAGGCGTGGCGGCCCTGACCGCCGGCCTGGTGCTGATGCCACTAGCCCTCAGCGCCTGCGGCACCAAAGAAGACGAATCCGCGTACACCATTGGCATCAGCCAATTCATGTCCCATCCATCATTGGATATGGCCGTACAGGGCTTCAAGGACGTGCTCAAGGAGAAGGGCGTTGACGTCAAGTACGTCGAGTCGAACGCCAATGGTGACCAAACCGCCACCGTCACCATTGCTGGTCAATTCGCTGCCGATTCCGACATAGACCTGGTGCTGGCCGTCGCCACCCCCTCTGCCGAAGCCATGGTCAACAAGGTTGAAGACCGTCCGGTGCTGTTCACGGCCGTGACCGACCCGGTGGAATCCGGTCTGGTACCAAGCTGGGAAGCTTCCGGCACCAACGTCACCGGCACCTCTGACCTCAACCCCAACGGCCAGCCGGCTGCCTTGATCCAAGAGGTGCTCGGCAAGGACAACGCCAAGACCGTTGGCTTCCTCTATTCGCTGGGTGAGGCGAACTCCGTGGTCCAGTTGGAAGCCCTGCGGGCCGAAGCCGAACCGCTCGGCATGACAGTCAAAGAGTCCGGCCTTGGCAACAGCTCCGAGCTGGCCATTGGTATCCAGGCGCTGGCAGACGTGGACGCCATCTTCGTTGGCACCGACAACGCCGTTGTTTCCGGTATTGAGCAAGTAGTGGCCTTCGGTGAAGAGCACAAGATCCCGATCTTCGTGGGCGATGCCGCGTCGGTGGACCGCGGCGCGGTGGCAGCACGCGGCATCGACTACTACGAGGTGGGCCGGCGTACCGGTGAGATGGCTTACGAGATTCTGGTCAACGGCAAGAAGGCCGGCGATATCCCGTCGCTGCAAGTCACAGACACCGAAATCGTTGTCAACCCGGTGGCCGCTGAGGCCTTCGGCGTGGTCATCCCCGAAGAGGTAATGAAGAACGCCGCCATTGTGAACACGGCTGAAGCCGAATAGATCGAAACGACGCGCAGTGGGGGAGCGCCGGCCAGAACGCCACCGTGGACACCCGTCGCGGTGGCCTGGTCAGCGCCCCTGCCGCTTGACCGATGGCAGTAGGCTTTTGCTGCTAAGTACCCGCTGCCTGCCAGAAAGCCAAAGTTGATAGCCTCCGTTGAGCAAGGTCTGATCTTTGCGCTGCTCGCGCTGGGGGTGTTCCTGACCTACCGGATTTTGAACTTTGCCGATCTGACAGTCGATTCGTCATTCACCACCGGCGGCGGCACTGCCGCCATCATGGTCTACAACGGCCTGGACCCGTGGCTGGCCACTGCGGCCGGTCTAGCAGTCGGAGCGCTGGCCGGGTTGATCACCGGTCTGCTGCACACCCGGTTGAAAATCGACCCGTTGCTGGCCTCAATCCTGACCATGATTGGGCTCTACTCCATCAACCTGCGCATCATGGGCCAACCCAACGTTGGGCTCAACATGCGGCAGGGCAAACGCCTGGTGACCGTTTTTTCTGGGCTGAAAGAAGCCGAGATGATGGGCAAATGGGAATCGGTCGCGGTACTGGCAGTGGTGGCATTGGCCTTCACAGGCTTGATTGTCTGGTTCTTGTCCACCAACTTCGGCCTGGGTGTGCAAGCCACCGGTGACAACCCCGGCATGGCCCTGGCCAGCGGTATCTCCACCGACTGGTACAAGATCGTCACGCTGATGGTGTCCAACGGCCTGGTGGGACTGTCCGGCGCCATCTACGCCCAGTACCAAGGGTTCGCGGACATATCGATGGGTATTGGTTTGATCCTGGTGGGGTTGGCCTCGGTGATTGTGGGCAACGCCATTCTGGGTACCAGATACATGGTGCTGGCCGCGCTCGGTGTGGTGATTGGCTCATTGGTCTACCGGTTGGTGCTGTTCTACGCCATCAGCTGGCGCATCGCCGAGACAGGCGATATGAAACTGATCTCCGCGGTGTTGGTGGTGTTGGCCTTGGTGCTGTCGCAAAACCAGACTCTCAGGAACGCCTTTGGCCGGCTGTCCAGTGGCGGCAGCCGAGTAGCGGCCAAACTGTCGCCTTTGGGGCGCGGTCCACTGGCTGCGAAGAAGGCTGAGCCATGAGCCAAACGGACCAGACCACAAGCCAGCCAATGTTGGACCTGGAAGATGTGTCGAAGACCTTCTTCCCCCGGACCGTCAATGAACGCCACGCGCTGCGCTCCATCTCCCTGACTCTGTCTGAAGGGGACTTCGCCACCATCATCGGCTCCAACGGTGCCGGCAAATCAACTCTGCTGAACGTCATTGCCGGCTCCATCCCGGCCGATTCCGGCACCATTCGGATTGACAACCGAAACATCACCAAACTGCCCAGCTACAAACGGGCATCGCTGCTGGCCCGAGTCTTCCAAGACCCGCAAGCTGGCACCGCACCGCATCTGACCATTGAACAGAACATGTCAATCGCGCTCAGCCGAGGCCGCCGCCGTGGCCTGGGCGCTGGCGTGGGCGCCAAACGGCGGGAGCTGTTCCGCAAGGAATTGGCTGTGTTGGGGCTGGGGCTTGAGAACCGCCTGGGCACCCGCGTCGGCATGCTATCCGGCGGTCAACGCCAGGCGTTATCGCTACTGATGGCCTCTTTCACCCATCCGCGGATCATCTTGCTCGATGAACACACCGCCGCCCTGGACCCGGCGCGAGCCGAACTGGTCACCGAGTTGACCCAGAAAGTGGTGGCAGATGGCAATCTGACAGCTTTGATGGTCACCCACAACATGGCTCAGGCCCTGCGCGTAGGCAACCGCCTGCTGATGATGCATGAAGGCGAAATCATCCTGGAACTAGGGCCGGCCCAAAAACGGCGCACCACCGTGGCTGATCTGATGGACCGGTTCGCCGCCATCAAGGGCCAAATGGCGGACCGCACTCTGCTGGCCTGAGACTTCTCACGCACCCAAATCTTTCAGGGGGCCGCCACCTGGGCGGTGATCGGAGCCGGGTGGCTTTAGGCTTGACTGATGGACGCAACGGTGGCGGACGCAGTCCGCATCCTCGACCGGCTCTACCCGCCGGCTCTCAAAGAAGACTGGGACCGGGTGGGCTTGGTGGCCGGAGACCCGGCGGACCCGGTCACCAAAGTGGCCTTCGCCGTTGATCCCACCCTGGAAGCCGTTGGCCAAGCCCTCGA
>JAIRTF010000262.1 GCA_031255075.1 Bifidobacteriaceae bacterium
GCCACGGTGCCGCCGCTGGTGGCGATCGGCACCCGGCGCCAGCGCCAACCGGAGGGCTCTGGCACCTCTGAAGGATCAGTCGTCAGCACCAAGATGGCCGGCCCGGCCCCGGAGATGACGGCCGCCAACCCGGCCGCCCGCAATTCGGCCACCAATTCGGCGGTCTTGGGCATTACCTCGGCCCGGTAGGGCTGATGGATGCGGTCAGCCGTCGCATCGAACAGCAGGCTTGGGTCGGTGGTCAGGGCGTGGACCAGCAGCGCCGAACGGCCGGCGTTGAAGGCAGCATCAGTGTGGGGAACCCGGGTCGGCAGAGCGGCGCGGGCCACCGAGGTGGCGATGGCCGCATCCGGCAACAACATGACGACCTGCACCGAAGGGTCCACGGTCAGCCGGGCGGCCTTCGGCGTGCTGCCCTTTTCGCTGGTCCAGGCCACGGTGGCGCCGCCAAAGACAGCCGGGGCGGCGTTGTCCGGGTGGCCTTCAAAACCGGCCGTCATCTGGAACACCCGCCCAGCGTTCAAAGCCGCCGGGTTGGCTATCAGCGCCCTGGCGATCAGCGCGCCAGCGGCCACCGCTGCCGCCGAAGAGCCCAGACCTTTGCCTTGGGGAATCTCATTGACGCAGTCCAGTTCCAAACCGACCGGTGGCGCGCCAACCATTTCCAAGGCGTGGACGGTGGCCCGGGCCACCAAATGCGATTCATCCAACGGCAGTTGGCCTTCGCCTTCACCCTTGACCCGAACAATGGTCGGACCGGCGTAGGCGTGGACGGTGACCTCATCCCAAATGTCCAGGGCCAGCCCCAGGGCGTCAAAGCCGGGCCCCAGGTTGGCACTGGTGGCGGGCACCCGCACCTGAACACGGTCAGCGGCAAAGCGCATGGCGGTTACTCGCCTTCCACCCGGATGGCGCCGGCCACTCTTTCCACCACATCCAGTCCGGCCAGGGCGGCCACCACTCTCTGCAGGGCGCCTTCGGTGGCTTGGTGGGTCACCACTGTCAAATTGGCGTGGCCGTTGCCCAACGCCGGGCCGCCCGGGGTTTGCCGCACCGTTTCGATTGACACGCCTTCAGCGGCGAACACTTGGGCTACGCCGGCCAGCACGCCGGGCTGGTCTTTGACCACCAAACGAATCTGGAAGCGGGTCAGGGCCTTGGCCACATCCAAGGTGGGCAACGCCAGGTAGGTCGATTCGCCGGGCCCGGTGGTGCCTTCCAACCCGTGCCGGGCTACCGTCACCAGGTCGCCTACCACGGCCGATGCCGTGGGCCGCCCCCCAGCACCACGGCCGTAGAACATCAACTCGCCGGCCGCTTCGGATTCGACATAGATGGCGTTGAAGGCGCCGTGAACCGAGGCCAGCGGATGGTCCAGCGGCACCAATGCGGGGTGCACCCGGGCTATGACACCGCTGTCTGGAGTGCCTTGGTCACCTGGGCCGCGCCGCTCGACAATCGCCAACAGTTTGATGACATGGCCGGTGGCGGCCGCCGCGGCCACATCATCAGCGGTGATGTCGCGAATGCCTTCGCGGTAAACATCGTCCAAGGAAACTCTGGTGTGGAAGGCCAAGGAGGCCAAAATGGCGGCCTTTGACGCGGCATCGAACCCGTCTACGTCTGCGGTCGGGTCGGCTTCGGCGTAACCCAAGCGTTGAGCATCCGCCAAGACCTCTTCAAAGTCCAAGCCTTCTAGAGTCATGCGGTCCAATACATAGTTGGTGGTGCCGTTGACAATCCCCAAGATGCGCCGGACCGTGTCTCCGGCCAAGGATTCGCGGATTGGCCGCAGGATGGGGATAGCACCACCAACAGCCGCCTCAAAGTACAGGTCAACGCCGTTCTTCTGGGCTGCGGCGTAGAGTTCGGGACCGTGGACAGCCAGCAGCGCCTTGTTGGCCGTGACCACACCGGCGCCGGCTTCCAGGGCGGCCAAAATGGCGGTCCGGGCTGGCTCAATGCCGCCCATCAGTTCCACCACCACATCGGCCTGTTCGGCCAATGCGACCGGGTCTTCGGTCAGGATGGCTGGGTCCAGGCCATCGATGGGGAGCGGGGCGGTCTTGTCTTTGACGGCCACGCCGATTAGTTCGATGGGCGCGCCAATCCTGGCTTCCAGGTCCTTGGCCGAATCACGCAGCAGGCGAATGGTTTCGCTGCCAACTGTGCCGCAACCTAGGACCGCCACTCTGACCGGTTGACGCTTCAGGCTCACCGCTTCTCCTTACTCAAATCTGTTCCGGCCGGTTGGCCGGCTTTCCGGGACCTGGGTTTTGCCGAGCAGTCCACGGCTATCCAACTGGTTGTCGGCCGCTTCACCACTGGCCCAAACCGGCCGCTGGTCTCCGACTTGCCCGCTGGAGGGCGGACTGTCACAAAACCCGTCCAAGGCTACCTGTTCCACTCGGTCCCCAACAGGCAACCAGGACCGGCACCAACCAAACCGGCGGAGTTAGGTAAGGCTAACCTAATGCTGGTATTGTGAGGCTACCGGGCGGTCCCCCGCCGCCCGGGCCACGAACTATCAACGCGCCAGGCCCGGCCCAGCCGGCGCCCAACACAACTAGGAAACTGCCCTGAACCCCGCCGATCCCCCACCAGCAGAGGCCACCCTCGCGCCGCCGCCAAGTCCAGACTCTGAGGCCCAGGCGGCCGCTTCCCCAACGCGCCGATCAGCCAAGGCTGCCAAGCGCGGGCGGCGAAATGACGCCCCGCCCCGCCTATCCCCCAGCCTGTTCCGGGCCGCCCAAGGGCGCCTGGTCGGCATCGTGCTGCTGACCTTGGCCGGAGCGGTCACCTCGGTGGTGCCATTCGTGGCGGTAGCGGAACTGGCCCGCGCCATGTGGCCGGCCCTGACCGGCGGTCCCATCAACGCCGCCGGGGCCTGGCGGGCGGTCATCATCGCCGGAATCTGCTTGCTGGTCGGTTTCGGCGCGATTGGCGGGGCGGCACTGATCGGCCACCTGGCGGATGCCGATCTGCAACTGGATATACGCCAGCGGATGGTGGCCCATCTGCGCCGGCTGCCGCTGGGCTGGTTTGACGCACGGTCTTCCGGGGAAGTGAAGAAGGCCGCCCAGAACGATGTCGCCGCGCTCCACCAGCTGGTGGCCCACGCCATCAGCGAGTTCACCACCGCTGCCACTGTGCCCGTGGTGGCGGCCGCCTACTTGTTCTGGGTTGATTGGCGGATCGGCCTGATCTGCCTGGCGCCAATGTTGATCACCTTGGTGGCATACTCCGTGATGATGGCCTCCGGCATGGACCGCTACCGGGCCTACAACGCCTCAGTGGTGCGGATCAACGCGGCCACCATTGAATACGTCCACGGCATTGCCGTGGTCAAGAGCTTCGGCCAGACCGGCGCCGCCCATGAGCGCTACAGCCGCGAAACCAAAGGCTTCGTCAAGATCTGGGCCGATTGGACCCGCCAGACTATTGCCCTGGAATCGCTGATCGAAGTGATTGCCTCGCCGGTGGTGGTGTTGGCCTATCTGATGGGCATGTCGCTGTGGCTGGTTTCGGCCGGCGCCATTGAGGCGGTGGACACCGTCCCGGCTTTGGTCTTGGGTTTGGGGTTGACCGCCCCGGTGATGGCGCTCGGCTCATCAGGGCAGTTCCTGCGGGATGCGGCCAAGGCCCGCGAATCGTTGGAGGCCTTCTTTGCCACGCCGCCAATGCCCCAGCCCACCAGTCCGGTCCAACCCCAGGGCACCGAGGTCCGTGCCGAAGACGTGTCATTCAGCTACGGCTCAGCCGGCTTGGCGCCTGGCGCGGCCACCCAACAGGACACCGACTCGGATACCACCGGCGGGGCCGATGCCGCCGCAGGGCTCCCCCATTTGGCGTTGGCCGGCGCCTCGGCCAGCTTCGCACCGGGAACGCTGACAGCTTTGGTGGGGCCGTCCGGTTCCGGGAAGACCACGCTGGCCCGGCTGATCCCACGCTTCTATGACGCGACCGATGGCGCTGTGCTGCACGGCGGGGTGGATGTCCGCCAAGTGGCGGCCGAGGAGCTATACGGGCAGGTCGGCTTCGTTTTCCAGGACACTTACTTGTTGCGCGCCTCAATCAGGGACAACATCCGGTTGGCTGCGCCCAAGGCTCCGCCCGAGGCCGTTGAACGGGCCGCCAAGGCGGCCCAGATTCACGACCGGATCATGGCGCTGCCCCGCGGCTACGATTCGGTGGCCGGTGAAGACGCCCACCTGTCCGGTGGCGAGGCCCAACGGGTGATGATCGCCCGGGCGCTGGTGGCAGATGCCCCAGTCTTGGTCTTGGATGAGGCGACCGCCTTTGCCGATCCGGATTCTGAAGCCGCCATCCAGGATGCGCTGTCGAACTTGGCGGCCGGCCGCACCGTGGTGGTCATAGCCCACCGGCTTCACACCATCACCGAAGCGGACACCATCTTGGTGCTGGAGCGCGGCCAGATTGTTCAACGCGGTGACCACCAGACGCTCCTTGGGCAACCGGGTGCCTACCAGCGGCTATGGCACAGCTACAGCCAAGCCCGGCTGGCACCCGGCGCAGCCGTCAGCGGAAAGGAACAGTCATGATTGCCGGTCTGATGCGTTGGAGCAGCCCCCGTGGCCGCCGGGTGCTGCGGGCCCTGATCGCCGTGTCCGTGGTAGCGGCCATCCTTC
>JAIRTF010000053.1 GCA_031255075.1 Bifidobacteriaceae bacterium
TGGCGGCCGCCAGTTCACCGAATCTTCCCAGTTCCTGCCGGGAGTAGCCAGCCTCGGCCTGGTTGACCTCAGTTGCGCTCTGCCGTTGAACAGATTTGTCTTGCTGTTGTTTGACCGCCATAGCGGCAGTCTGCACCGGTTCAGCTAGGCTCGCGCCACCCAGCGCCCAGGCCTGTGGATAACCAGAATCCGGCGGCGGTGGCCGTTACCGGGAACCCGACGCGCGGCATCGGCCACCCAAAAGAAGGCCGCCCAGGTGGCGAACAGGCTTAGAAACCAGCCGGAGGGGCCGGCACGTCGGCGAAAACCACCGCCGGAATCTTCATGATCTGGAACCGGTTGAGCGGCCAGAGCCGAATCTTGGACACCCCGACCACCTGATCCAACGCCAAAGCTCCGCGCAGTTCCTGGTCCTGGTGGTAGCGCGAATCATAGGAATTGGCGCGGTTGTCGCCCATGACCCAGACCGCGCCCGCGGGCACCTGGACTTCAAAGGCGACATCGGATGGGTTCACGCCGGGCATCAAATAGGGCGATTCATCGATCGCCACTCCGTTGACGGTGACTGGCGCGCCGGAGCCTTCGCAGGCCACAACGTCTCCGGGCAGGCCAATGATCCGTTTGATCAGGAACTCTTCAGAGGTGGCCGGCGCCAAGCCCAGGGATTGGGCCACGCCGTGCAGCCAGGCGCTCAGCCCAGTGCTGTCCGGCAGCGTTGCTTCCCCGGTTGACCAGCCGCCTGGATCGTGAAACACAATCACGTCACCGCGGTGCACGTTCAGCGGCCCGGGCGCCAGTTTCGAAACGATCACCCGGTCGTCTCGCTGCAAGGTGGGTTCCATTGATTCGGATGGGATATAGAAGGACTGAATCAGGAACGTCTTCAACACGAACGCCACCACCAATACCAGCAGCAGCGTGAAGCCCAGTTCCAACCCCAAGGAGACCGGTTTGGACCGCGCTTGCACGGGCGCAGCCTCAATGGCGTGCCGGGGACCTCCGCGCAAACTCACATCCCGAGCCTAATGCGCCCGCCGCCATCAGGTCTTCCGATTGGGCTGCGCAGGCCAACATCTCTCGTTTGGACGATGCCGCGCCCCGCCTCTGTTACGCCGTCACCTGACCGCCCCAAACAGCACCCAGCACCACCCAGCATCGTTTGGTGCCAGCCACGGCCACCCCAGGGCCAACAGCGAGGCTCAGGGCAGGTCGATCTCCGGCTTGGCGAGTTCTTCGACGTTGACGTCTTTGAAGGTCACTACCCGGACGGAACGGACAAACCGGGTTGACCGGTAAACATCCCAGACCCAGGCGTCAGCCAGTTTGACCTCGAAGAAGACCTCTCCCCCAGCTGACCTGACCTGCAGATCCACCTGGTTGGCCAGATAGAAGCGGCGGTCCGTTTCAACCACGTAGCCAAACAGGTTCACTACATCGCGGTACTCGCGGTAGAGGGCCAGTTCAGCGTCAGCTTCATAGGCTTCGAGTTCTTCGGTGCTCATTGGCCACCCCCTTGGGTGGGTGGCAGAACGGAGGCAAACACCTCACTAGGGTTGCGCAGCGGGCCGAACCGGTCAAATGGGTAGGTTCGGAACTGGGCTATTCCGACCAACTGGTCCAAAGACACAGCTCCGCCCAAGGGCCCCTCCATGTGGGCCCGCGAATCAGCCGAGCTGGACCGGTTGTCTCCCATCACCCAGACCGCGCCCTCTGGCACCACCACTGAGAATTCCATCAACGATGGCGCTACCCCTTTGGGTAGATAGGTCTCAGTCAGGGGGACTCCGTTGACGGTGATAGGAGCACCGCCGCCGGCACAAGCTACCCGGTCGCCGCCGGTGCCGATGACCCGTTTGATCAGGAAGTCCTCAGACTTGATGGGCGCCAGGCCAACGGCTTGGCCCAGTTTGTTGATCAGGTCTACGCCCCAGCCCCGTTCTGGCAAAGGTTGGGGGTTGGAAACCCAGCCGCCTGGGTCGCGGAACACCACGATGTCTCCGCGGTGGACTTTGAGCATCTTGGGCGCCAGTTTGGTGACTATCACCCGGTCCCATTTGTGGAGGGTGTTTTCCATCGATTCGGATGGAATGTAGAAGGACTGGATCAGGAACGTCTTCAGCAAGAAGGACAGAATCAGCGCGGCAACTACTACGAAGACCGCATCTTTGATGAACCGGACCAGCTTGGATTGTGGCTTGGCTGGCTTCTTGGGCCGCCGCCCGCGCCGCGACCGGCCTGCACCTGCGCTCTTATCTGAGCCGCTGTCCACCTCGCCCGGTAGGTCGCCCGGCAAACTGGAGTCTCCGTTGCCTACAACTCCGGCCGATTCGCCGCCTGCTGGCGCAGCACCAACGCTGGAATCATCCGGCTTCGATGAGCCGACCGGCGGCGTCAGGGGTTTTTCGGGTTGTGGCCGCGCGGCATCGGGCAAGTCTTCGGGGAACGGCACTGACCTACCCTCTCACGTCCGGGCCGTCTTGGGTGGTTGGCAGGGCCCATGTCCGCCGGTGCTCCGTGCTGGGCCCAAACCGGCTCAAGGCTTCGGCGTGACGGCGGGTGCCGTAGCCCTTGTTGGCCGTCCAACCGTATTCGGGGTGCAGTTTGGCCAGGCGAACCATGGCTTGGTCGCGGGCAACTTTGGCCAGGACCGATGCCGCCGCCACGGACGCGCAGGTCTGGTCGGCTTTGATCTGCATATGGACCGCATAGTCAGCTTCTTGGGGTGAGAACAGATCCGCTGGAACGGTCAGCCAATCGTGGCGACCGTCCAACACGACCGCCAGGGGCGGTTCTCTAAGACCTTCCAGGGCCCGTAGGCCGGCCATTCGCAGCGCGGCTACCAGGCCTTCGGAATCAATTTCGGCGGCGCTGGCCCAGCCCAAGCTCCAGTCATGAGCCCACTTCTGCAGTGGCGCAATCAGAGCTGAACGTTCACCGGCTTCAAGCAGTTTGGAATCCGCCAAGCCCTCAGGAGGTTCGCTGGTAGCACTGGTGACCACAACCACACCAACGCAGACCGGACCGGCCAGAGCCCCCCTACCCACCTCATCCATACCGGCCACCATCCGGTGGCCAGAGGTCAAGAGTTGGGCCTCAGTCAGGAGAGTCGGCCGCGGCTTCATGGCCGGGCTCTTCAGGCCTGCTTCTCGCGCCGCTCGCGAATCTTGGCGGCCTTACCGCGGCGGTCACGCAGGTAGTACAGCTTGGCGCGGCGCACCCGACCCAAGGAGACCACTTCGATCTTCTCGATTGACGGCGAATGCAGCGGGAAGGTCCGTTCCACGCCCACCCCGAAGGAGATCTTGCGGACTTTGAAGGTGGCGCGGATGCCTTCGCCGGCGCGGGCAATGACCACACCTTGGAATACCTGCACGCGGGATCTGGTGCCTTCAACAACCTTGACGTGGACTTTGACCGTGTCACCGGGCCGGAACACCGGCACATCGGTTCTCAACGACGGTTGGTCAACTGAATCTAGCCGTTGCATGGTTCAGGGCCTTCCTCACTTGCCGCCGCAGGTCGCAAGCGGACTTAGGCGGTCTGGTCAACACCCGGCCGGCGCTGATGGGAGTGTGTCCCGGGCCGGCTGGGCGCATGCACCATGACCGCTTGCCAAAATGGTTTGCGGCGTTCAGCCTGGTGGCCGGTCCCCTGCGGCAGACCAGCTCAGCCAAAACGCCAACGGGCAATTCTGCCACATTTCCCGCCAACCACTCAACCAGGTGCAATATCCTCCCGCCGGTCTGCCACCAGACCGGCCTCTTGGTGGCCGATGCCGCGGCATCGGCACCCGTCTGGGGCGGTTGGCTACGTCCAGGCCAACGTAGATACGCCGCCGTTTCGGTGTATCCCAGCGCCGGGCCGGGCCGGTGACCAAAGGCGGCCGCTTGAGGCCTGCGCGAGCCCGCCGCACAGGCAACTGCCCTACAGTAGTAGGCCGTGTCTGGACCCGATGCCGAAAACGCCGCCACACCTGACGGCCATGGCGCGGGCGAAACCGAGCCGGCGGCCGCTCAGCCAGACGGTCAAACCGATTATCCGGAGTATTCCCACAAGCAGGTTCTGCGGATCCTTTCCGGCCTGCTGCTGGCCATGTTCGTATCCAACGTGGCGGGCACGGTGGTAGCCAACGCGCTGCCCACCATCACCGCCAGTTTGGGCTCTACTCAGCGGCAATACACCTGGATCGTGACGGCCACGTTGCTGGCCTCAACCGCCTCCACGCCCATTTGGGGCAAGCTGGCGGACCTGTTCAACAAGAAGATCATGTTCCAGACCGGGTTGGCCATCTTTGTGGTCGGTTCGGTGTTATCTGGCTTCAGCCCTGACACGCCCTATCTGATCGCCTTCCGGGCCATCCAAGGGATCGGGTTGGGGGCCATGATGTCTTTGACCCAGGCCATTCTGGGATCGGTCATACCGCCGCTCCAACGCGGCCGTTACATGGCTTACACCGGCGCCACGATCGCCGTGGCCACGGTTGTGGGGCCACTGATCGGCGGGTTCCTGGTGGATGTGTCCTGGTTGGGTTGGCGCTGGTGTTTCTGGTCAGCGGTGCCATTTGCCCTGCTGGCCGGCGTGGTGTTGCAGTTCCAACTGAAGATGCCCAAAGACTCCGGCCGGGCTTCCACCAAGGTGGACTGGCTGGGATCAGCCCTGATCACCTTGGCGGTCTGTGCCCTGTTGATCTGGATTTCCTTTGCTGGGCACTCCTTCGACTACGGCTCGTGGCAGACGGCGGCGCTGTTAGGCGGCACCGCCTTGACCACAGCGCTGTTCATCTGGTGTGAGACCAAAGCCACCAACCCCATCATCCCGCCGTGGCTGATGCGCCAACCGACCACGGTGCTGGCAGTGGTGGCCTCGGTGGCGGTGGGCATCGGCATGTTTGGCTGTTCGGTGTTCCTGGGCCAGTACTACCAGGTGGCGCGCGGCTATTCGCCAACGGCGGCCGGGTTGATGATGGTCCCAATGATGCTGGGCGTGCTGTTGTCCTCAGTCTTCATTGGCCGTTGGGTCAGCCGAGTGGGTGTCTGGAAACCGTTCGTGGTGGCTGGTTCGGCCATTTTGATTGTCGGTTTTGGGTTGATGGCCACCATGCGTTTCTCCACGCCGCTGTGGCTGATAGCCGTCTACGGACTGTTGGCCGGGCTGGGTGTGGGCATGACCATGCAAAACCTGGTGTTGGCGGTCCAAAACTCGGTCTCGGTCCATGACGTTGGTGCGGCCTCTGCGGTGGTGACGTTCTTCCGTTCGCTGGGCGGCACCATTGGCATTCAGGTGCTGGGCTCAATCTTCGCTACCCATGTCTCCACCTTGATGCGTGAACGTTTGGCGGCCTTGGGGCCTGACGCTTTGCCGATCACCGGCCCCGGCGCCAGCGCCGAATCGTTATCAATGGACTTGTCTCAGTTGCCTGGTCCGGTGGCCCACGCCGTGCGGACCTCTTATGGGGATTCGGTGTGGGAGTTGTTCCTAATCGCCGCCATAGTGGCGCTGATCTCTCTGGTGGCGGTCATCTTGATGAAGGGCACCCATTTGCGGGCCAAGTTTGACACTTCCCGCTCAGCCGATTCCCGCCCCGGCAAGCCCAAAGCTCAGCCGACGTCTGACTGATCAGCGGCGCCGGCTGCCAAGATGGTCCGCTGGCGCCACTCGCGGCGGCGGCGCTGCGCTTCCGGGTCTGGCAGCGGTACGGCCGCCAGCAACTCTTTGGTGTACTGCTCGCGCGGGTTGCGCAGGACTTGTTCACGGGTGCCCAGTTCCACCAGCCGGCCAGATTTCATCACCGCGATCCGGTCTGCCAGCATGTCCACCACTGATAGATCATGGGTGATGAACAAACAGGAAAAGCCCATCTGATGCTGCAGCCGGACAAACACTTCCAGCACCTTGGCCTGGACCGATACGTCCAAGGCGGAGGTCGGTTCATCAGCTACCAGCACTTCCGGTTCCAACACCAAAGCGCGGGCCAGGGAAACGCGTTGGCGTTGACCGCCCGATAGTTCATGGGGGTAGCGGGCGGCGTATTCGGGTGGCAGCTCAACGGCTTGCAACAGTTCATGGACCCGGTCCAGGCGCGAAGCTTTGGTCCCTTCGCCGTGGACTCGCATCGGTTCAGCTATGCAAGCTCCAACCGACATCCGCGGGTTCAGCGAAGAAGCTGGGTCTTGGAAAACGAAACCCAACCGGCGTCTCAAGTCCCGCAGTTCGGCCGGCGCGATGAGCGATGGGTCTTCACCCAACACATCGAGGACCCCGTCGGTCGGTTCCAGCAGTCCAACCACGCAGCGGCCCAGGGTGGTTTTGCCGGAACCGGATTCGCCTACCAGGGCCAAGATTTCGTGGCGCAGCAACTCCAAGCTGACGCCGTCCAGGGCATGAGTCGGTGGTGAACCGATCCGCCCGGGGAAGAACACGGACAGGTCTTCAACCCGCACCACCGGCTGAGGTTCAATGGCCGGCGCGGCGGTGTCCATGGCGGCCGGCCGTTCCCGGCCCAGATAAGGCACCGAGGCCAACAGGTGCTTGGTGTAAGGATGGGTGGGCCGCTTGAACACGTCTTCGGCGTTGCCCTGTTCCACCAATTCGCCGCGGAACATGACGGCCACCCGGTCAGCCAAGTCAGCTACCACCCCCATGTTGTGGGTGATCAAGATGATGGCCGTACCCAGCTTGTCCCGCATGTCTCTGAGCAGGTCAAGGATCTGGGCTTGAACGGTTACGTCAAGGGCGGTAGTCGGTTCGTCGGCGATGATCACCTCCGGGTCACAGGAGATCGCCATAGCGATCATGACCCGCTGCTTTTGTCCGCCGGACAGTTGGTGCGGATAGGAATGGACGCGGTGTTCCGGATCTGGAATGCCCACCATGTCCATCAGTTCCACGGCCCGTTTCAGCGCTTCGGCTTTGCTCATCCGCCGGTGGGCCCGGAGCGCTTCGCTAATCTGCCAGCCGACCGTTCGGACCGGGTCCAAGGCGGTGGATGGCTCCTGGAACACCATGGCGATGCGGTCCCCTCGAACAGCCCGCATGGCTTCGCCGCCCAGCCCAATCAGCTCGGTAGCGTCCAAGCGCGCGGAGCCCTCAACCCGGGCGGTCCTGGGCAGCAGCGAGACCATGGCCCGGGCGGAGACCGTCTTGCCGGAGCCGGACTCCCCCACGATGGCCAACACTTCGCCCCGGGCCACCTGGAAAGACACCCGTTTGGCGGCCCGCACCGGCGCGCCGTCGGTCTGGAAGGAGACGGTCAGGTTGTCCGCCCGCAGCACGGTTTCGGTCATTTCTCCGTCTCCCCGCTGCCGATGCCGCCTGGCTCTTCTTCGGCGCCCGGTTGCGAGCCGTTCCCCGCACTCGCCGCACTGTCGCCATCGGCGGCCCTTTTGCCATCGGCGGCCCTGGCCCAACGGCCGCGGCCCTTGGCGCGGCCCTGGCCGCCACCCGGCGCTGGTTCATCCGCAGGCGGCGCCCGGTCCGCCAGGTAGTCATCAAACTGCGGTAAGCCTCTTGATGGGGTGACCAGCGCGGCATCGTCCCGCTCCAGAGGCGCCCGGCGGTCGCCAACCTCCGCCATGACCACCTGAACCAAGTCTTCTTCGTCAGCGGTGGTGGTGCCACCCCGGGTGCGCAGCAGCGGGTTCAGCACGTCGTTGAGCGATTCGCCGATCAACGTCACACCGGTCACCACCAACACGATCGCCAAACCGGGGTAGACGCCCGTCCACCAGATACCGTTGGCCACATCAGAGGTGGCGGCCTTGTTCAAGTCGTAGCCCCATTCGGCGGCCGAGGTCGGCTCAATGCCGAAGCCCAAGAAACCCAAGGCGGCCAGGGTCAGAATCGATTCGGAGGCGTTCAGCGTGGTCAGCACCGGAATGGTTTGCGACACGTTGGGCAGCACATGCCCAAACATGATCCGCCCGGACTTGGCGCCGGCCACCCGGGCAGCGTCAACATAGGGCTCCGCCTTGGCGCTGAGCGTGGCGTTGCGCACCACTCGGAAGTACTGCGGAATGAAGATCACCGTGATGGATAACGCCGCCGCCACTGTGCCACCAATCCGACCTGAGGATCCACCTGAGACCACAATCGAAACGATGATCGCCATCAACAAAGACGGGAAGGCATACAGCGCGTCCGTCAGCAACACCAGGATGCGGTCCAACCAACCGCCCAGGTAGCCGGAGACCACGCCCAGACTGACTCCCAGCACAACCGAGGCGATGACCGCCAACACCACCACTGTCAAGGCCGTCTGGGCGCCGTAGATCACGCGGGACATCACGTCGTAGCCGCCGGCGGTGGTGCCCATCGGGTGATCGGCCGATGGCGGCGCCTGGGTTGGGAAGCGCTCCCCTTGGTAGCGCATCTGCCTGAAGCCGTAGGGCGCAATCCAGTCTGCGGTCAAAGCCACCAGCACAAACAGCGCCATGATGGTCAGTCCGGTCAGCAACATGATCCGCTGTAGCCCGTGGGTGGATTTGATCAGCCGATACCCGGGGATTGATGCATACCAACGCCGCTTGTCCATGTCAGTACCTCACCCTCGGGTCAACCAGGGCGTTGATCACATCTATGACGAAGGAGGCCAAAGCGATGATCAAGGCTATGGCCGTGACAATGCCCTGGACGGCAACAAAGTCACGGGCCACCAGGTATTGCGACAACTGATAGCCAATGCCGCTCCACTCGAAGGTGGTCTCGGTCAGGATGGCGCCGCCCAACATCAGGGCTATCTGCATGCCCATGACTGTCACCACCGGGATCAGCGCGTTGCGGAAGGCGTGTTTGGAGACCACTTTGCGTTCTGGTACGCCGCGGGCCCTGGCGGCGGTCACATAGTCTGCCCGGACTGTCTCCAACAAGTTGATGCGGATCAAGCGGATGAACACGCCGGCCGTCAGCAGCCCTAGTGTTATGGCTGGCAAAACGGCATGGCGAAGCACATCGATGATGTATTCGGAGTTGCCGGTTTGGAGCGCGTCAACAATATAGAAGTGCGTTCGATGGGACAGCTTCCCCAGAGCAATTTCAGTCTCCGAGCTGGCCCGGCCGGAAGACGGCAACCAGTTCAGCTTGGCCGCGAACAGCAGCTTCAGCAACAGACCGACAAAGAACACCGGCGCGGCATAGAACAACACCGCAAAGGTTCGGATCGACACATCCGGCAGGCGGTCGTGGTAGCGGGCCGCCAGCCGTCCCAGCGGAATGCCCACCAGGAAAGCCACCAGCAGTGCCCAGAACACCAGTTCCACGGTGGCTGCTCCGTTGACCACCAACACATTGGTGATGGGCCGCTGATCTTTGATCGAAACCCCGAAGTCCCCGCGCAGGATGTTCCCCAGGTACTCGATGTACTGAACCCAAACCGGCCGGTTGAAGCCGGCCGCTTCTTTGCGTTCCTCCAACTGCTCCGGACTCAGGCGGCCGCCCTGGGCGGCGGTGATCGGATCGCCAATCACCCGCATAAAGAAGAACACCACCGTCACCAGAATCCAGACGGTGGGTATCAAGAGGACCAGGCGCAACCCCAGATACCTCAGCAGGGCGACGCGCGAGGTCCGTTGCTTCTTTGCCATGGTCCGCTCAGTTTACCTACGAAACCATCCGATGTCCGGCCTCCAGAACGGGGCCCACTGGGCAGATACGCGCAGAGGGCGGCCTCACCCCAGATGAGGCCGCCCTCTGTGGCAGATTCAGTCGCGGCCAGTGCCACTACGGCAGTTTGGTCGCTGGGACCGGGCCGGCCCGGTGGGGTCCCACGCGGCATCGGCCAAGCCCCTGCCTCCTACTTACCGGCGCACACGGCCCGGTGCGACTGAGGTTCTAGGCCCTACTTGCCGCCGTACAGGTCACAGACCGACTCGGTAGCGCCTGGCACGCCGTCCGGCACATAAGAGCAGAGCGGAGTGTAGGTGCCTTGATAGACCTGATCAGCCAGTTCGGTCCGGTTCAACGAATAGGCCACGGCCTGGCGGATGGCCAGCTTCTGGGCGTCGCTGTCACCGGGCATGGTTTCCAGGTTCCACACGATGTAGCGGATTTCGCCGCCTGGGCCGTGCAGCACCTTGACGCCATCGGCTTGTTCCAGCTGAGAGATGTCAGTCGGGGGCAGCGTCCGCCAGACCACGTCAATCTCGCCAGCTTCGATGTCCAGCCGCATATTGGTGGACTCCTTGTAGTAGCTCATCAACACGCCGCCATTGGCGGCCTTGCCCTGGACCGAGTCATAGGACGGGTTCGGGGCATATTCGATCAGCTCGTTCACGGAGAAGGTGGTGATGGTGTACGGGCCAGCGAAGGAGTTGGCCTCAACAATCACGTTGGCCGGCGTCAGCTCATCGGCCAAGAAGACCTCATCATCTACCACCGGCCCCACTGGCGAAGCCAGCACCTGGGCAAAGGTCACATCGTTCGGGCTGCCCAGATTGAACTCCACCGTCAGCGGATCCGGCACGGTGACCGATTCGAGGTTCGTCAGCAAGGAGGACGGACCGTTCGGATCATTGATGCCCTTTTGGCGGTCATAGGTGAACTTGATGTCGTTGGCGTCCAGGGTGTTCCCGTTGGCCCACTTCAGGTTGGGCTTGATCTTGCAGATGAACTTCAGGCCGTCTTCAGAGAAATCGCAAGATTCGGCCAGATCAGGCGTCGGCACTGGGTTGCCCTGTTTGAAGGACAAAACCATCGGGAAAACGTTGGTCTGAACCAGGAATGAACCGTTGTCATAGGTGCCGGCCGGGTCCAGGCCAGTGACCTCATCGGTGGTGCCAACCTTGATCTTGGCAGCCGGGTCGCCGCCCTTGACAAAGGTGGCGAAACGGAACTGGAAGGAGGCGTCCATGGTGGTCTCCACGCCTTCCATGTCCAGGCCGGTGACCGCTACCTGCGAACCCTGCAGCAGCGGAATGGTTGAAAGCTGCTTGGCCAGCTCAGCTTGGAGGTTCTCCAACTGGGCCACCCGGGTGGCCTCATCAAGCTCCACCCGCTCCTCAGCCAACAGGCCCTGGATGTTGGCGTCATCGAAGCCGTTGTGCAGGAAGTTCTCTTTGTCGAAGAACGGCGTCAGGTAGTTGTCAGCGTCCGGGAAATCCGGGTACCAACCCAGCTGATAGACCGGGTAGTCGCTGATTCGCTGCTGGTTGTAGGTGACCCATTCGGTTGATTGGAGGTTCACCTTGAACAGGCCGGTCGCTTCGAGCTGTTCTTTGATCAGGGCGTACTCCTGGTCAGAGATGTCGCCGTAGTGGTCTGGGTTGTACTGGAGGTTCAGCGTTACTGGCGTGGAGACGCCGGCGTCTTCCAAGACTTGCTGGGCCTTGGACTGGGCCTCTTTGTCTTTGGTGTCATCGCCTGACTCGTCACGTTTGTTGGCGCAGGCGGTTACCGCCAGCGCCGCCACAAGGCTGACCGCCAAGGCGGCGGCGATTCTCGGGGTTTTTCGCATGGACTCGATTTCCTTTTCGTCGGTTGCCGGTGGTTCCCTCGCCTCCGGTCGGTTGGCGACCACGGTCTACCGCGCACGGCACACCGTGGACGGCTGGGCGCACCCAGCCGGGGGTGACGTGCTCATGCTAAACGCACCTGGGGCCATTCGCACAGACCAAGGCGGCAATTCAGGCCAAATTGATACACAACCGAGACATTTGGCGCCCCCTGGGCGCCATTCTTGGCTTGGGACGGTGGTCCGCCATCGGTTGCCGCCGGGGTGTGGGGCGCGGTCCAGTCAACCGACCGGAAGCTGGGACAAACGTCCCAGACGCCCGCGATGAGGCAGTTCGGTCGGCAGTCTGGCGGCCTTGGCAGTACCGGGCGGCAACCCCTGCGCGATAGTCTGGCTGGTATGACCTCAAGCGCGCAGGACCCGTCTGTACTTCCGGCCTGGGGTGCGCTCCGCGACCACATCGCGACGCTCGCCACACAAGGCATTGACCTGCGGACTTGGTTCGCGGCCGCGCCCCAAAGGGCTGATGAACTGACCTTTCAGGCTGGCGACCTGCGCGTTGACTTGTCGAAGAACCTGATTCAGCCCGAAACCCTTGAGCTACTGCGCCAACTGGCTGTGGAAGTTGACCTGCCCGGCCGAATTGAGGCCATGTTCCGGGGCGATCACATCAACATCACCGAAGACCGCGCCGTGCTGCACACCGCCTTGCGCCGAACCGCCGCCGAACCGGACCTGATAGTCGATGGCGTCAACGTCTCCCACCAGGTCGCGCAGGAGCTTCAGCATTTCTTCGACTTTGCCGATGAAGTCCGCTCCGGCCGCCATGTCGGCGTGACCGGCCGGCCAATCGAAACTGTGGTCAACATTGGGATTGGCGGATCAGACCTCGGCCCAGCCATGGTCTACCAAGCGCTGAGCTCCCGGCAGGGACCCATCAAGGCGCGGTTTGTGTCCAACGTGGACCCCTCAGACATCGGTGACACCATCGCTGGTCTGGACCCAGAAACCACCTTGTTCATTGTCGCCTCCAAGACCTTCACCACCCTGGAGACCATGACCAACGCCCGGCTGGCCCGCAGTTGGCTGCTGGAGCTGATGGGTGCGCGCGGCATTGTTCACAGCGCTCAGACCGCAGCTGACGCGGTCGCCAAACACTTCGTGGCCGTCTCCACCGCCAAGGACAAGGTGGCGGAATTCGGCATTGACCCGAACAACGCCTTCGGTTTCTGGGACTGGGTGGGTGGCCGCTACTCGGTGGACAGCGCCATCGGCACGGTCTTGGCCATCACCTTGGGCCCAGACGCCTTCCGCGAATTCCTCAACGGCTTCGCGGCCATGGACCACCACTTCCACCAGACCCCACTGGAGCGCAATGTGCCGGCCCTGATGGGCCTGATCAACATTTGGTACGTCGACTTCTGGGATGCGCGGACCCACGCGGTGCTGCCCTACGCCCAGCACCTCAGCCGCTTCCCGGCCTACCTGCAGCAACTGACCATGGAATCCAACGGCAAATCGGTGCGCTGGGATGGCGCCCCGGTGACTGTCCCAACCGGTGAAGTGTTCTGGGGCGAACCGGGCACCAACGGCCAGCATGCCTTTTATCAGCTGCTCCACCAGGGCACTCAGCTGATCCCGGCTGATTTCATTGCCTTCGCCAACCCGGAGGTGCCCCTCCAAGACGGCGGCCAAGACATGCATGAACTGTTACTGGCCAACTTCATTGCTCAAACCTCCGCCCTGGCCTTCGGCAAGACCGCAGACGAAGTCCGCGCCGAAGGCGTTGCCGAAGAATTGGTGCCGGCCAAGGTGTTCAGCGGCAACCGGCCATCAACTTCCATCATGGCGCCGGAGCTGTCCCCCTCCACCTTGGGCCAACTGATTGCCCTCTATGAGCACATCACCTTTGTTCAGGGCGTGGTCTGGGGAATTGACTCATTCGACCAGTGGGGTGTGGAACTAGGCAAAGTGTTGGCCTCCCAGGTAGTGCCAGCCCTACAAGGCGACCAGGCAGCCCTTACACAACTTGACGCCTCCGCCTTGGGCATGGTCAAGTACTACCAGTCAACACGGCGCCACTAACCGCCGTCCCCACCACCCCATCGCGGCCGGGCGGTCGCACCAGGAGGATCAGTGCATTTCGCGTATGTCATTGCGGGCTCAGAAGCCACCGGCGGCGCCGGCATCCAAGCCGACTTGAAAACCTTCCAGCAGCTAGGCGTGTACGGACTGGGCACCATCACCTGCATAGTTTCTTTCGACCCGAACAATGATTGGGCCCACCGCTTCCGTCCGGTGGACCCGGAAATCATTGCCGAACAATTCGAGGCCGCCACCGCTTCACAAGACCTCGACACGGTCAAGATCGGCATGTTGGGCACGCCCGCCACCATTGATGAGGTGGCCAAAGCGGTGTCCTCCCGGCCCTGGCGGCATGTGGTGTTGGACCCGGTGTTGATCTGCAAAGGCCAAGAGGCCGGCGCCGCACTGCAAACCGACAACGCCCTCAAAGCTCAGATTTTGCCTCTGGCCACAGTGGTCACGCCCAACAACTTTGAAGCCCGCGCCCTATCTGGCCTGGCGGAGCTGAACACCGTTGATGATCTGATCGAAGCCGGCCGCCGCATCCTGGACCTAGGCCCGCAGGCCGTGGTGGTCAAAGGCGGCGTGGACTTCCCCGGCCCCGAGGCCGTTGATGTGCTGGTCCAGCGGACCGCTCCTGGCCAACCGCCAGCCGTTCAGGTGCTGTCCCATCCGAAGATCGGCCAAGCCCGGGTGTCCGGCGCCGGCTGTACCTTCGCCGCCGCCATCACCGCAGAACTGGCCAAGGGTAAGGAAATCGCCGAAGCGGTCCAGGTGGCCAAGGACTTGGTGACGCGCGGCATCGAACACCGGGTCAGCGCCAATACCCCGTTCGATGCCGTGTGGCAGGGCGCCTAACCCCCGCCCAGCATCCCAGACTCAGGCCGCGGCAGCCGGCGGGCGCCGGGAGAACCGGGTCGCCAAACGCGAACTACCCCGGTACAACGCTGCCTGCCCCAGGAGCGCTGCGGCTGCCAGCGGCAACACCGGTGCCAAGTAGACCACCGGTAGTTTGACCGCGTTGTGCAGGGCCACCAGAATTTCGGCGCCCTCCGGGTCAAAGAAGTAGAAGTAATTGGCTTGCGGCGCGAACGTCATCCGCAGTCCAAAGTTGACCGTCGCCATGACCAGCGCCAAAGCCACAAACCGCAGCAGCGTGAGCCAAGCTTCTTTGTAGGTCGGCTGGTACAGACCCAACGCGGCGATCAGCGCGCCAATCACCACATTCAGGCCATGTGAGCCGAAGAAGCCAATTGCCAGCGGCGTGAACACCCCGACACCCTCAATGCCGGTCGCCGGTGAGAACAACGCCAAGAACCCGGCCAGGCAGCCGATGAAGTAGCAAAACCCGCGCAAGGCAACTGACCGCAACACAATTGCCGGGATCAGCATGAACGTCACCAGCGAACATAGCTGCAACGGCATGTTGTAGATGACATGCGCCGGGAAGCTGCTTTGGGTGGCCAAACCGACCATGTACAGCACGAAGCAGACCAGGTTGGCGATGGCCGCGCCCACCAGCAGGCGGCCCTTGCCGGACCAATCAAGCCGGCGGCCCACCAGATAGAGCCCTAGCCCAACTAGGCACAGGAACGCCATGACCGCGAACCATGCACCTGAAAAAACGTAGATCGGGGGGTTCATGGCTCCATTCGGGTTCGGTTATGCAGGCTCTTCCGCCAATAGGTTGCGGGTCTTGGTCACGTCCAAAGGTATCCCAGGACCCATGGTGGTGGCCATAGTTGCCTTCAACAAATACCGGCCCTTGGACGCAGCCGGCTTGAGCCGCATGATCTCATCCAGGGCAGCGGCGTAGTTCTCAATCAGAGCGTCATCTGAGAAGGACACCTTGCCAATGATCAGATGCAGATTGGCGTTGCGGTCCACCCGGAACTCAATTTTGCCGCCTTTGATGTCCGTGACGGCTTTGGCCACATCCATGGTCACGGTGCCGGTCTTGGGGTTGGGCATCAAGCCACGCGGGCCCAGCACTCGGCCCAGACGGCCAACTTTGCCCATCATGTCCGGGGTAGCCACAGCCGCGTCGAAATCGGTGTAACCGCCGGCCACCTTTTCGATCAGTTCATCGCCGCCCACCTCATCGGCTCCGGCTTCGAGGGCCTGAGTGGCCCGGTCACCCACGGCAAACACCACCACGCGGGCGGTCTTGCCGGTGCCGTGGGGCAGATTGACGGTACCGCGAACCATTTGGTCAGCCTTGCGGGGGTCAACCCCCAGCCGGAAGGCGACCTCCACGGTCTGGTCAAACTTGCCGGTGGCTAGTTTCTTGGCCAGCCGTACGGCTGCCAGCGGTGAGTAACGTTCGGTCCTGTCAACCAGGAGCGAGGCTTTCTTGTATTCCTTTGAGCGCCGAGGCATCTGCTGTTCCTTCTGGTAGTAGTTGCAGTTCGTGGTGCGGGTCAGCGCGACCCTCCCACTAGTTGTTGGTCAGTTTCAGTCGACTACTGTCACGCCCATCGACCGGGCGGTGCCGGCGATGATCTTTGACGCGGCATCCAAGTCGTTGGCGTTCAGGTCAGGCATCTTGGCTTGAGCAATCTCCCGCACCTGTTCGCCGGTGACGGTGCCCACCTTGGCGGTGTTGGGCGTTGGCGAACCTTTGGCCAGACCGGCCGCCTTCTTGATCATCTCCGCCGCGGGTGATGTCTTGAGAATGAAGGTGAAAGACCGGTCTTCGTAGACGGTGATCTCCACCGGTATCACGTTGCCGCGCTGGGCTTCGGTGGCGGCGTTGTAGGCCTTGCAGAACTCCATGATGTTCACGCCGTGGGCACCGAGAGCCGGGCCGATGGGCGGCGCCGGGCTGGCCTGCCCAGCCTGGATCTGGAGCTTGATCAGGGCTGCCACTTTCTTCTTTGGCGGCATAGTTGCTGGTCCTTCGCTTCTTCTAGTTCGGTTTCTTAGGGTTCGATGCCGCCGGCCTGGGCCG
>JAIRTF010000073.1 GCA_031255075.1 Bifidobacteriaceae bacterium
TTACGACACGGCCATGTCCCAGGCCTTCTTCGCCGATTTGGCCATTCCTGAACCGCAAATCAACTTGGGGATCGGCTCGGCCTCCCATGGGGCTCAGACCGGTGCCATGTTGGCTGCTCTGGAAGAAGTGTTCCTGGCCGAAAGGCCAGACTGGGTGTTGGTTTACGGGGATACCAACACCACTTTGGCGGCCGCTTTGGCGGCGGTCAAGATTCACCAGCCGGTGGCTCACTTGGAGGCCGGTCTGCGATCCTTCAACCGGCGCATGCCGGAAGAACACAACCGGGTTCTGACGGACCACGCCGCAGATTTGCTGTTGGCACCAACCGAAGTGGCCATGGAGCACCTTAGGCATGAGGGCCTTGGCGACCTGTCACAGCTGGTGGGCGATGTCATGACCGATGTTTGCTACCGGGTGGCCGATTCCGCCGTGCCCAGCTGGCGCCTACAGCCCCCGCCGGCGGACGGCTACTTCTTGGCGACTATCCACCGCCCAGCTAACACCGATGAGCCTGACCGGCTGCGCGGCATCGTCCAGGCACTGGCAGACCTGCCGGGCCCGGTTCGGTTGGCGGCCCATCCGCGTCTGCGCGCCAAGGCGACCGATGCGGGCATCGACTTGGCCGCAGCCGGCATTGAGGTCTGCGACCCACTGCCATACCCGGAACTGGTCGCCGCGGTGATCGGCGCCAGGGGAGTGGTGACCGATTCGGGCGGCCTGCAAAAGGAGGCCTACCTGCTGGGCCGCCCCTGCACTACCGTCCGCCCGGAAACCGAATGGGTCGAAACCTTGGCAGACGGTTGGAACCTCCTGGCGCCCGATGCCGCGCAGATCGTCCCAGCTGCCTCCCGCCCCACGCCCACCTCACCAAGAACCGAACCCTATGGTGACGGCCATGCTGCCACCCGCGTGGCCACAGCCCTAGCCGACAGCGCCATCTGACCCAAACTCCCCGCCCCGCCGCTAGCCTGTCCACGCGGGGGCGCGCCAGGGCTCCAGCACGCTCATTGGCATTGGAACGCGAAGGATTGTGCCAGCCCTTGAGTGTCTTGAGGGCCCAGGAAAGAGACTTCTGTGCCTGGCAACAAAGCCTCGACTCGCGCGCGGTCTTGCGGGCTGTCTTGTGTGAGTGCGAGGCCAATTCTGCTGATTCCCTGTAGCGGCGCCAAGTTGTCCAGTTGCTCTATGGGTGAAAGGACAAGGATTCCCTCTGCGGGATCCAAGGCGGCCAACCCGTCCAGGCCGTCTGCTGCGTCGGCTGAGCAGATCGAGAGTTGCGTGAGCTGGGGATGGCATTCGTTGATTCGGCTGAAGTCACTGCCGGAGCCGGGAGTCTCGAACTTCGTGAGTGTGCTCAGACTGCAAAACTCTTCGCTCCAGGGGCCGCGCCATCCACTCAGCTCAACAACTCGGTTCGGATCATCTCCAATCCACCTGACGGCCACCCCCGGGTGCTGGAAACCGGTGTCCACGACCGACTGAATCAACAGGCCCCTACCGGACACCTTGGGCTGGAACCTTGGCATCACCTCTTGAACAGCTTGAATTGTCGCTACCACGTCTCGCGCGCCGATGTGCGTGTAGGTTGGCACGTTGAACACAGCGATCGTCTCTTCCATCTCGCCGCGAGGTACCAGCACCTCCACCAGAGTCGCCTGGGTGGTCGCATTGATCGCTTCAAACAGTCGGTCCCGGAGCGGTGCCTCAGCGGTGCAGGCTGTCGTCAGCCCGCCCAAAACGGCCAACGGGATGGTGACCCATGCCTGGCTAGCTCTCCTGCTCATGCCCAACCTGAATCACCCCGCCCGCCAGGTCAAACCAAGTCTCCACGCCCGCGCACTCAACAACATGTCTGTCTCCCAGAAAAGCAATGCGTCTCGGAGGTCGGCTGGTTGTCTGTGAGGGCGCGTTAGCGACACCATAAGGGGAACCCCTCGGCGGCGAGGGCGCGGTCATGCTGGCTCCAAAAGAGCAGCTCAGTGCCCGGAAGCAGAGCCTGCACGGCGCGGCGGCCGCCTTCTGAGTCCTCGGCTAGCCCTAGATACAGTTGGTCTATCCCTTTGAGGGGGGCTAGGTCGCCCACTCGGGTGACCGGCGCGATGATATGAATGGACGCTAACTCCAATGCTGGTACTCCCTGCAGCCCGGTGGCGGCCTCGACTGAGCAGATCGTCAGGCTCTCGAGGAGCGGGTGGCATTCAGCGATCCGCGTGAAATCAGTGCCTAGTCCGGGTGTTTCGAACTCTTCGAGGCCGGCAAAATCACAGAACGCCTCATCCCAGGGCCGGCGCCAACCCAGAATCCTCAACAACTGCTGGGGATCTGACGGCAGCCACCATGCCGATATGCCGTAGGGAGCATTGCCGATCTCGGCTTGCGACTGGATCAGAAGCACATCGGCCGAATCGCCCCGGCTGTACTTGGACACCAGCATTTGCGTCGTTTTGATTGTGGCTGCAACGTCGCTCGCGGAAACATCGTCAAGTGTCGGTACGTCGAACGCCACAACAATCGGATCGGATGGGGCTATGGAGACCGCGACTCGCTTAAGCTCTGCTTCGGTTGCTTCGCCGATCGCCTGGACGAGCCGATCTTCCAGCGAAGGCGCGCTAGAGCGCAAGACAGCTGCCGCACCCAGCACAATTATAGGCAAGCCCACCGCGACCCAAATGATCCACCGTTTCCCAGTCACATCTGAACCTCGTAGACCCGGCCATAGCGGCCAAACCATTCCTCGACGTTGGAGAGTTCGACGACGTGCCTAGTGCCCCAAGACGAAATAGTCAGCTTCTTCTTGCCGTCAATACGATCAACCGTGTAGCCAGTCACGTTAACGTAGTGATCGTAGTATAGGCCAGTCGGACTCTCGACTAGATCAAGATTGAAATAGTTGTCTCCGGGATTGATGGAATTGCCTCGGCCAGCTACTCTGTAGCCTGGATAGTCACTGGCATTGGAGTGCCCGTCTCTGTTGCGGTCGATCCAGAGATCGTCCCCTAGTACATGGACACTAGAATCGCTGTAGTAGTGGATTCCGCCGTTATAGAAGTTCAGTAGAGTTACAGGAAAGTCGCTCCCAATGTTGCGCCTTATCACACGGCCGAACTCAGCCTCGGAGTCGAAGGCCGCCGGGTTGGAGGGTGAACTGCCGTAGTAGGCTCCGCCATCCCACCATCTGACCCTAACCCCAAAAGTATCGGATCCAGTATTAGACCGAAAGTAGGTGTCGACCATGTCCTTGTAAACTGCCGGTGGCACACCTGTAGAAGGCAAGTCGATCGCTACGAACGGTGTGCTGATCTGGAGCTTCATCATTCGAGGAATGCGTTTGTAGACAAAGTCATAGTAGGCAGCGTAGCTCAAAGGCGAAAACCCCCCGAACGCGTTGGACTCGCGAATCGGGCCGGCCAATCCGCCGTACGGGAGGCTTGTGGATCCGATGTAGGAGATCAAATCGACCATTGCGATAATGCCGCAGCCTCTCTGTGCGAGGTTCTTGGCTGTGGTGGTGGAGATGTCGCCCTTTCCTTCGGCGTCGTAGAACCATTCCTGATTGCCGCCATAGGACGGAAAGTCGTTTTCTTTTCCGTTCTTGATTGCGCGGTCGCTGATCTCAGACTTCTTCAGCCCGATGGCAACATAGTTAGGATTTGAGAGTTGATAGGTGTCGACGTCGGAGACCATCGGATCCGGGTGACGGGCACCAGGGTGGGTTTCGTGCCATGTGACTTCGGTTTTGTCGCCGTAGCCGTCTCCGTCGGAGTCGGTCTTGGTCGGGTCAGAACTCAACACAGCGTAGACGGCCGCGTTGGTTCCGTAACCAGTCGGTGGACGGTACTCGTGGTCA
>JAIRTF010000145.1 GCA_031255075.1 Bifidobacteriaceae bacterium
TTGTCTGCGTGGCGCCATTGTGGTTGACCAGCACGGACGCACCAACTTGCCGCATGTCTGGGCGGTGGGCGATGCCGCAGTCTCCGTCCATGCTGTCACCGCCGATCAGCGTCCGGTGGCTTTGGCTGGTCCAGCTGCCCGGGCTGGGCGGTTGGTGGCGGACGCCATCGGCAGCCCGGAGCCCCGGCCCATTCCGCGGCCGCTGGGCACGTCGATCGTCCGGGCCGGCACCCTGACGGCCGCCATGACCGGTGCCAACCGAGCCGCGCTGACCGCCGCCGGGCAGGACTTCACCACCGTTCATGTCCATCCAACTCAACATGTCGGCTGGTTCCCAGGCGCTCAGCAGCTGCATCTGGTGGTGCACTTCGACCCGGCCACCGGCGAACTATTGGGAGCCCAGGGCGTGGGGCCGGAGGGCGTTGACAAACGCATCGACGTGCTGGCCACCGCCATCCGGGCCGGGCTATCCGCGCCTGATCTGATGGACTTGGACCTGAGCTATTCACCGCCCTACGGGGCCGCTCGGGATGCTGTCACCATGGTGGGGCTGGTGGCAGACAACGTGCTGACCGGCCAGATGCGCCTGTGGCAGCCAGAACAGCTGAGCTGGGCCCGGGCCGAGGCCTTTGTGCTGGATGTCCGCACAGCTGAGGAGTTTGCTCAGGGGCACCTACCGGAGGCCATCAACATCCCCCACATCGAATTGCGTCAGCGTCTTGAAGAGGTCCGTCACCAGGCAGCCGGCCGCCCGGTAGCGGTGCTGTGCCAGTCCGGTGTGCGCAGCTACATAGCCCACCGGGTGTTGGCCGCCGCCGGAATTGACTCCGTCACGCTTTCCGGCGGGATGCTGACCTTGCGGGCCCACCTGGGCCAACAGTCCACAGATGTCCTGGTCAAAGAACCAACCGAGAGATAGGCAAGTCAATGACTGATCCGATCAACCAAGCCGCAGTCAGTTCCGATCAAGAGGCGGCTGCCATCCGCCATCAGGTTGTCAATCGGCTCAAACGGGCCCAAGGGCAACTCGGCGCGGTGCTCAGAGCCATCGAATCGGACGCCGATTGCCGCGATGTGGTGATCCAATTGGCGGCTGTGTCCGCCGCTGTTGACCGGGCCGGATTTGCGATTGTCGCCTCTGGCCTCAAACGTTGCCTGGCCGGGCCAGAGGCCGAATCAGCCGAAGGCGGTCTGACTGTGGCTGATTTTGAAAAGCTCTTCATGATGTTGGCCTGATCTCCTATCAAGCGAGAGGAAACCCAAATGTGCCGTCCTGTTGCCTGCCGCATCTGCGGCAAAACCACCTGGGCTGGCTGCGGCCAGCATGTGGCCCAAGTCAAAGCCGCCGTACCCAAGGACCAATGGTGCCCCGGCCGCCATACCCAAGCCGAAACCGAAGCCGCCAAACCCCGCCGCCTATCCCGCTTCTTCCGCTAAACCAGCCTGTCAGCGCCCTGAGCCAGTTCTGAAGCGCCCGGAATGTCACCGGCGCCTCGCGCGCCTGGGTGGGTTTGATTCTTGCTGACGAGGTGGGCCCAGAGGGGCTCGAACCCTCGACCCACGGATTAAAAGTCCGCTGCTCTACCAACTGAGCTATAGGCCCCGGCCAACCATTGTGCCAGGTTCCCGAATCCGGCGCATGCCGGTGAGCACCAGGTAGTGGCCGTCAAGAGCCGCCCTGAGGGTGTGGCAGGCTGGAAGAGTGAGTGAGGGGCGCAGGTTCCACAAACCGGCCATGTTGGATCCGGTGGTGGCAGATCAACTTCCGGGCGGATTGGACCCGGCCACACAAGCCGAATTGGCGCATTCGACGGCCCAGGCTTTGATTGCCAGAGCCCGCGATGAAGCACCGGATGACCCAGCCTTGGTGGAACGGTTGCTGGCCTTGGTCGAAGCCGAAGGCGTTGAAACCCTGGCCACTTTGTGGGCAATGGCTCCGCCCGATTCGCTGCCAGGGGCTTTGTGGCGGGTGTACATGTTGCGGGAATGGGTGGAACGGGATCCGCTGACCGTGGCAGATCGGTACAAGCTGGGCGTTGGCCGCGAGCAGGTCGCGGAGGTGGTGGCGGGAGCCCAACAGCCGCCTGGACCAGATGAGATGCGGCAACTGGCAGACGCCGTGCTTTCTGGCATGTTCACCGGAGAGTTGGATGTGGCCCTGGAAAGGGCGGCTGCTTTTGCCCGCATCCTGTCCACCGGGTCAGCCTTGGATGCGGATTGGTTGGAACTCGACCGGCCGGCTGAGGCCCAGGCTGTCACCCGCCGAGCCTCCGGTCTGTTGCACACAGCTGAGGCGCTTGAGGCGGCAGCTGCGGGCTGGCGCAAAGGGAGGTTGGAATGAGCATGGATCAGCAGCCCCGGCCGCCGGTCACCAAAGTTGACCAACCGTTGGACCAGGCATTGCGTGAAGAAGCGCGCGCCCTGGCCGCCAAAGCCGAGGCCTATGACGGGATTGAGGCCATCAGCGAAGCCCCTCTGTTGGCGCTGCGGGACGGCGCCCGCAACGTGACCCACTTCTTGGTCATGGACGATGCCGCGTTGGCCGGTTACGCACAACTCGACGCCGAACACGTCTCGGCTGAGGTGGTGGTTGATCCGGACCGGCGCCGCACTGGCGTGGGAACGGCGTTGATCAAAGCCTTGGGCGCGACAGCGCCAGCGGTCCGGATCTGGGCGCATGGCGATCTGCCGGCAGCCCAGGCTGCAGCCCGTTCGATTGGGGTGGTGCCAGTGCGGGAACTGTGGGAAATGACAGTTGACCGAACCGGAGCGGACTTAGACCGCAGCCGGCCGGAGGGCTGGACCAGGCACCGTTTCCGGACCTTCAACCCGGCCACGGACCGCTCCGCCTGGGTGGATTTGAACGCCGCCGCTTTTGCCAATCATCCAGAGCAAGGCAAGTGGACTCTGGAGGACCTGGACCGGCGGATGGCGGAGTTGTGGTTCGACCCGGCCGCGCTGATCTTGGCCTTCCCAACCGATCAACGGCCAAAATCTGGGCCACCGGCCCTGGGCCATTCAACAGCCCATCCAGTCCAGCCTTCAAGCCTGCCAGCAAACACCGGGACCAAACCGGCCGCTGGGCAGAGCCCGGTGGGATATGTCTGGGGCAAGGTGACCGGACAGATCGGCGAGATCTACGCAATTGGCGTTCACCCATCCGCCCAAGGACAACGGCTTGGCACCTATCTGTTGAAGCTCGGTCTTGAACATTTGGAAGGCCGCGGCGTCACCGAAATCCGGCTCTTCGTTGAAGCGGACAACACCCCGGCCATAGCCGCCTACAACCGCCAAGGTTTCAGAGTCACTCGCCGCGACGTCCAATACGCCTCAAACAGGGCGTGACCGCCGGCCGGGACAGAACAACTCACCCGAGGCCTGCGGCTTCGGTTCAAAGAGCAGCCGCAGCCCAAACGAAAACTGAGGTCGGCGGCATCGGCCACCGGGAAGTAGAAACCTGGTCAGGGGACCAGACGGAAAGACGTTTCGTCTGAGTCGACACCCACCACGGTCACCATGGCGCGGTAAGTGGCGTTCTTGGACCGGCTCGGCTTGGCGTCCGTATCCCGGCAGCCCTGCTGCGAGCGGACCG
>JAIRTF010000237.1 GCA_031255075.1 Bifidobacteriaceae bacterium
CACTCGCGACGTCCAGGCCATAGTCAAGGTCAACGGCCAGCGCGTAGCAGACGGTCAGATCGGCCCAATCACCCGCACAGCCATGGACCGCTTCGCAGCCGCCGTCCCAACCCACCTCAGCTAACCCTGAGCCGAACCCCAACACGCCGACCCCGGAAGGCGACATGGGGAGAACCCCGAACAACCCCAACTGCCCAATTCAGCCCAGAAACCCCGGGTGGGAACTCCGTTTTGAGCACTTGGGGTCGTCATCGGACGGGGGGTGGGGGTGGATTTGTGCTCAGGGATGACGTGCCGGGGTGAAATGGGCGACCGGGAGTGCTCAAAACGGGTTGGGAAGCTCTGGTGGGATCCCTGGTTTGAGCAGTTATGGTCGCTGGTGTGGCGGAGGCAGCGGGCGCGGGGGCGGCAAGGGGCTCTTGAGCGGGCTGCTCGGCTAGTTTGCCGTTGGATAGGGTCATGGTTTTGTCGGCGCCTTGGGCTACCAGTGGGTCGTGAGTCACCAACACCAGGCAGCAGCCCGTTGATCTGGGCAGGCCGTATAGCAGGGTCTGGACTTCTTGGCGCAGTTCGGCATCTAGTGAGCCGGTTGGTTCGTCAGCGAGCAAGACTGCTGGCTGGCCAATCAACGCCCGGGCCACTGCGACTCGCGCCTGTTCCCCACCAGACAATTCGCGGGTCAACTGGCCATGCAAGTCCTTGCCAATTTCCACCGATTCCAGCAACCTGGCCGACTCGGCGGAGGCCTGGGCGTACGTCTTGCCGCCTAAGACCCCAGCCAGCGCAACATTTTCCTCAGCCGAAATGTCAGGCAGCAGTTCACCGGACTGGAACACGATCCCGACCTTTTGTGCCCTATAGCGAGCGGCATCCGTGCGATTCAGTTGATGGACCGGTTCCCCGTCCACCCACACCGAACCCGAGTCAGGTCGAATCAGCCCGCCGATAACGGAAAGAAGTGTCGATTTCCCGGTACCGGACCTCCCCATGACTGCCACTGAACAGCCGGGCTCCACAACCACGTTCAGCTCACGCAACACAGCCCGGCCGTTGAAGGACACATTCACGTCCTGCAGTAGAAGCCCGCTCGGGTGTGCGCTGGCGGCCTCTACCAGTTCTGATCGACTCACTATTCAGCCCTCCTGCACTTTGGACGCTGGTGTCCAGCGGGAAGCCGCTCGGCCCGCCTTGATCCAATAGACAGCTGCGGCAGACGCCGCGAATACCAAACACGTCACCACTATGGACGCCACTGGAACGTAGGGCGGCCCTGCGCCCGCCCCCTGCGAGGTAAGAATTGAGCCCAGCGCAATGGCGAACGTCCCGCCAACAACCGAACCGATGACCACCATCGGGAGAACCTGGCAACCGATCACCCGACCGCCCAACCTGCAGTCACCGTAGATCGCGGCTAGTGCCTGGGTCCGGCCGATGGTTCTGTCCATCACCGTTGTCTGGCGCATCAATGATGCTAAAGACAGCATGGCAGCTGCTAGCACACCCAACGCGGCGCACCATCTGCCTTGGGTCAAGATCGCTGGAGCTGTGGCCGCAGAGCCGTCGCCTGGCAACTGAACAAGTAGTGGTGGTGCACTGGCCGATGCCAGAAGGTCAGTAATCTGCGCAACCTTTGGGTCGTCTGGAACAGCGTTCAGCACAAGGGCACCTCCGGCGTACACCGCACCACCAACCGGCGGATCGAAAGGGTCCGCCACTGCGATCACCGGATCAGACACGCCACCGACGCTCTCGATGATCCGAGCGAAGCTGGTCGGGACCAACTCCAACGGAAGCCCTTCTGCCGGCTCCAGGCCGAAGCTCTCCAGCGCAGCAGCATCTCCGATGACGTGTGTTGAAGTCTCATCCGTGGCTGGGCTGAACAGCGTGTAGGCGAAAACGAATGGTGTGCCCACAAAGGTCTCAGCCGACAGCCCCTCAAGAGCCGTGGCTGGGGTCTCTGTCACCCGCAGCGTCAAGGTGGTGTATGCATGTGCAACAGTGTCCTGCATCAGTCTTGCCTCTTTGGCCTGCCGCAGGCCAACCAGTTGGGCCACAAAAACCTGCGCAACCACAGTCAGCAGCACACCAACAACCGCCGCATAACGCCAGTTGCCTCGATCTGCATCAATATGCCGTCCAGCAATGATCATCCCTGGCCAAGAACGCGATACCCCAAGCCGGCGTGCCGCAGCCGCGACAAAGCCCGCCGCGGCACGGCACAATAGCGGAACGGCTGCGATTGAGAATATGATCGCACCCATAAACCACCACAAGAATTGATTCGGGGCGATCACAATTGCTTGACTTGCCATACGCACCGCAACTAGAGCCAGCACAGTGGCCGCAATAGTCGCCACCCTCAAGTGCCGCACCCGGCGGTTCCGGTTGCCGTCACCTTGCACAAATGGCATGGGTGCGCCCGGGTGGCACACCGGAACCATCACCGCCAACACTGCCGCGCAACCAACGCCAAAGCCGCCCAGCAGTGTAGGTAGCCCGGCTCGAAGTTGATCTGCCAGCAACCAATAGTCCAGGTAGGCGAGGTGAATGTCGCAGGCAAGCGGAACGGCGGACACCACGCCAGCACCCAGCGCCCCACCGGCAATCGCAGGCGCTAGCCTCCGCAACCGTCCGCGGCGGACCGCGGATGGGCTGGCACCGAGTTGTTCGATGATCCGCGCAGTCCTGTCGGTTGGGCGAGTAGCCGAACGCGTCGCACTGGCCAAGAGAATTGCAGATGGAATCAAGATGGTGATGAGCAGAAGAACCAGTATCTGCGACACCGGCTGCCCGTACAGCGTTGGTCCAATTCGAGCGCTCAAGTCACGCGACCCGAACTCATTGGCCGAGAACCAATAGCCGGTATGCACTGCACCGCTCGGCGGCACTACATAGCCAATCATTTCATCAGGATGAACCAACCCATCAGCGCCGATTTCTCCGCTAATGCGCAGCCCAGGCGGATTCCATCTTCGCGCCAACGCTGGCGAGACCACAGCCTCGCCAGGCTCAGGCCACCGGTCCAGACCAAGAGGAACAGGCGGCGCCGGCTCATTTGGCCACAAATACAGCAGCTCTGCCGTTGTGCCGTCCACAATGATGTTTTGGACCGAATAGTCAAAAGCACCCTGACCGTCATTCCACAGCGGGGCCCGTGCAACACTCAGCCGCAACTGTTGGGTGTGCGCCACGTAGGCGAAGGTCAAGACCATGGCCGCCAGCACCATAAGCGCAACAGCCACCCCGACCAAAGCCGCCCGCCCACGCGACACACCCAAGTACCGATGCACCTGGCCTCCTTGCGGCGCTAGCCTTCGTCCAGTTGCATTTGTTCTGCGCCGTACCGCTCGGCGAACTCATTCTCTGCCTGTAGGAGGATCGAGTTGAGTTCGCTCCAGCGCCTGCCCTCTTCGGATGCTTGAGGGTCGTACCCCTCGATTTCCGA
>JAIRTF010000266.1 GCA_031255075.1 Bifidobacteriaceae bacterium
CGGGTGTGCGGGCCGGCGGGTAGAACCGTAAGCTTGATCCGATGGCCAAGAAACGTGTCCCCTTTGCCTACAAGGTGGTGATTGCCATCTTGGCGCCGTTGGCCTATGTGCTGACCAAACGCCAATGGCGGGGCCGCGAAAACTTCCCCGGTGATGGCGGTTTCATTGTTGCCGCCAACCACATTTCCTCGATGGACTTCTTGCCGTTGGTGCACATGTTGGCCTGGTGGGTTAGGCCGCCGCAGGTGCTAGCCAAGGAATCATTGTTTCGGGTGCCGGTGGTGGGCGCCGCCATGCGCGGTATGGGCATGATTCCGGTCTATCGGGGGACGGCCAAAGCTGGGTGGGCTTTGAAGGACGCCGCCAAAGCTCTAGAAGAAGGCGGCCTGGTGCTGATTTACCCTGAGGGAACGGTCACCCGGGATCCGGACACTTGGCCAATGCGTGGCCGCCCTGGGGCTGTGCGGTTGGCTTTGGAAACCGGGCGGCCGCTGGTGCCAGTAGCCCAGTGGGGCGCCCAGCGGATGCTGCCCAAAGGTCACAAATGTCCCCGGGTCTTTCCACGCACCAGAGTCAAAATGCTGGTTGGCAAACCACTGGATCTGTCTGATCTGCGTGATAGTCCCAACCGCGAAGCGGCCGTCAAGCAGGGCACCGAACGTCTGATGGTTACGCTGGGACAAATGGTTGGTGAGTTGCGTGGGCTTCAGCCGCCGGACCAGCCTTACAACCAGTTCACCAAGCGAAAGGACCAACCGTGAAACGGGTGTGCGTGATAGGCGGCGGCGCCTGGGGAACGGTTTTCGGTCAGCTACTGGTCGACGCCGGGGCGGAGGTGGCGTTGGTCACCCGGGATGCCGAACTGGCCCAACAGATCAGCCGGGGTGAAAATCCGCGCAACTATCCAGGAGTGGAGTTGGCTGGCATTGCCGCTACGGCTAACCCGGCCGAAGGTTTGGCCGGGGCTGAGTTGGTGCTGATTGCGGTGGGCGCCCAAACCGCCCGCGAGGTGGTGACCGCTATCCAGCCGCTGATCCCAGCTGAGGCTGTGGTGGCGTCTTTGATCAAAGGCATTGAGGTGGGCTCCGGTCAGCGCATGTCTGAGGTGTTGGCACAAGCCGGCGGTTTGGATGCGGACCGGGTGGCGGTGGTATCCGGACCGAACTTGGCCGGCGAATTGCTGCTGCGTGAACCCTCCGCCACGGTGGTGGCCTGCACCGATGAGGCCCAAGCCCGGCGGGTTGCCAGCCGGATAGCCACGCCCTACCTGCGTCCTTACACCAACCCTGATGTGGTCGGAGTCGAAATCTGCGGCGCCATGAAGAACATTGTGGCCATGGCGGTGGGCGCGGCTCGCGGCCTGGGCTACGGCTACAACACCTGCGCCACGCTGATGACCCGCGGCTTGGCGGAGATGACCCGGGTCGGCTTGGCGTTGGGGGCTGACCTTGAAACCTTCGCCGGCATGGCCGGTTTTGGGGACTTGGCGGCGACCTGCTTTTCGGCCCGGTCGCGAAACTTCCAAGTCGGCAACCATTTGGGGCAAGGCCTGTCGATCGAAGCCGCCATCACCGCCACCAAAGGTACGGCTGAGGCGGTGTCAACATCTCTGGCGGTCCAAGCGGTGGCCCGCAAACACGGCGTGGACGTGCCGATCACCGATGGTGTGGTGGCTGTCACCCATGGCGGAGTCAACGTCAAGGAGATGGGCCGTGAGCTGTTGGCGCGTCCGTTCAGGTCAGAAGGGTCACGCTATTTGGCGTGGCCGCCCACCAGCTAGAACTATTAGAGCCCCATTTGGAATTGGCGATCAGAACTCACAACTGATTGGCTAATCCAGCCACATGATTTCAATTGTGACTGACCCGGTGCCAATGCGATTGGATGAATCGAAGATTCTGGCTTCCATTGTTCCGCCGCCCGGATGGGTCTTGGTCATAGTTACCTCCAGCCGCGGATCTTGGCTCTGGCTGCTCTTGGCCCAGCCGCGGCTACCGGCGTAGTCGGTGATGGCGGCCACAGCCGCTGGGATGTTGCCCGCTGGTGGCTCAAACCGGCGGGTCACCCGCGCTTTGCGGTCTTTGACATCATCAACCAGGTTGTCCCAGCTGGCACCGGAGTAGTCGGTGGCGTCCAGCAGATGCATGTTCAGCAGGTCGCGGCTGGCTAGGGACTCCGAAACCAGCGGTGCCAGCGGCTCCTCTGGGCTCCAGATACCTTGAGCTCTTCCCCAATACCAAATGCCGTATGCCAAACCCCCCAACACCAACAAGGTGATGACTGTCTTGATCCACGAATTGGACCGATGGGGGGAGTAATGGGAACTACTTGGCCGATAACTGGTCTGTACAGGTGCGTACCTGACCATTTCGGCCCTCCTTTGGTTTCAGCGACGCGTTTGGCGCGCTGCCTGCCAACCTACTCCCGCCACTGGCCGTAGGCAATGAACCTGGCTGTAAGGGCGTGAAAAATTGAGTAATCTCACTCAACTCTCGCGTAGAAGTGCTGGTGGCGCGGGGGCTATTTTGGTTCGCAGGCCCGTGTCAGGGCCTGGTCCAGGTCCGCCCAAAGCTCGTCCACGTCTTCAATACCAACAGATAGACGAACCAAATTCGCCGGCACGGCCGCAAACTCACCAGGCCAGCGTTGGCGGCGCTCCAACATTGATTCAACGCCACCTAGGGAAGTAGCCGGCGCCCAAATCTTGGTGTATTCGGCTACCAGATCGGCGGCATCGGCCCCGCCGCGTACTTCGATGGCGATCACCCCGCCGGCGCCGCCGCGCATCTGGGTCTTGGCCAAGGCATAGCCTGGGTCCGTTTCGAGCCCGGGGTAGTGGATCTTGTCAACCGCCGGGTGGGAGTCCAACCGCCGGGCCAAAGTGGCCGCTGAGGCGTTGATCCGGTCCAACCGCAGCGCCACCGTGCGGATGCCCCGCAGCAGCAAGAAGGCGTCAAAGCCGGATGGCGTGGCGCCGTGGATGCGGCGGAAGTCCCGCAAGGCCGAATCGTGTTCGGCACTGGCCGCGCAGACGGCGCCCATGATCAGGTCGCTGTGCCCGCCCAGGAATTTGGAGGCCGAATGGACCACCAGATCTGCCCCCCAATCAAGGGGACGCTGACCCAGCGGCGTGGCCAGGGTGTTGTCAACCGCCACGATGGCGCCCACCGCTTTGGCGGCTTCGATCAAAGCCGGGCCGTCAGCCACTTCCATCAGCGGGTTGGTTGGTGTTTCGATCCACAACATGGCGGCCGGTGCGGCGCCGGCGCCACCTTTGAGGGCTTCGACTACTTCTTCGGTCTTGTCAATGGCTACCTGGGACAGCCGGATCCGCCCATCTTGGGCTAGGGCCTGAGCCAAGGTGGTGGTGCCGTTGTAGGCGTGGGCCGGGACCACCAGCCGCCCGCCGGAGGGGATCAAAGACAGGGCTGCGTCAATGGCCGCCATCCCGGAGGCAAACAAAACTCCCGACCGGTCGGCGCCTTCCAACAGGCCAATGACCTGTTCCACGGCGTGATGGGCAGGATTGTCGTAACGGGCATAAGACGGTTCTCCAGGAGTTGGCACGCCCCGCGAAATGAAGGTTGAGCTGAGGATTACCGGCGGGTTGACCGGCGCGCCCTGATCCCATTCCGGGCGACCGGCGGCCACAACCACGGTCCTAGGAGACAGTTCCTTGAATGAAGGGTGGGGATGCGGCATGGCCCAAGTCTAAGGCACCGGCGGCACGCCTGGGTTGGGCCCGTCTGCCTGCCCAAGTGGGCGGCCATCAGACCAGGTTTCGCCCTGACTTTGGTAGCCATCTGTGGGCGTTGGGGCGCCGGTGGGCGGGTAGCCTTGAGGCGATGAATCAGGTCACGAATCCGCGTCAGCGGGTGGTTTTGTTGTTCGGTGGGCGCTCCGGTGAACACTCCATCAGTTGTGTGACCGCCGGCTCCATTTTGCGGGCGATTGACCGGACCCGGTTTGAGCCGGTACCGGTTGGTATTTCCCGGACCGGCCGTTGGACTTTGGAGGCCGATGACGCCGAGGCCCTCACCAAACACGGCAGCGAGTTGCCCGAGGTAGCGGGCACCGGCCCGGAAGTGTTGCCGCCCGTTGTGGCCGGATCCAACATCTGGCGGGTGATAGAGGCCGGCCAAGTCCGTGACCTGGGGCCAATAGACGCGGTCTTCCCGCTGCTGCATGGGCCTTTCGGGGAAGACGGCACAGTTCAGGGCCTGTTGGAACTGACCGATCAGCGCTATGTCGGCTCGGGTGTGTTGGCCAGCGCCTTAGGCATGGACAAGGGCTATATGAAACGGGCTCTGGCCGGCTGTGGTTTGCCAGTGGCTCCGTATCAACTGGTCTTGGCGGCGGACTGGCAAGCAGATCCGGCGGCTGTGATGGCCCGGTTGGAGGCGCTGCCCAGACCGTGGTTTGTCAAGCCCTGCCGGGCTGGTTCTTCTCTGGGGATTTCCAAAGTTGACCAAGTGGCCGACTTGGCGGCTGCCATCGACCTGGCTGCCTCCCATGACCCGCGCGTGCTGGTGGAGACCACCTTGAAGGGCCGCGAAGTTGAATGCGCGGTGCTCGGTTCACTAGGTGGGCGGCCGCCGCGGGCTTCGTTACCGTCTGAGATCGTGGTGGCCGGGCAACACGAGTTTTACGACTTTGACGCGAAATACCTTGATGGAGCCGGGGCCGATCTGCGTTGCCCGGCTGATCTGCCGCCGGAGGCGACGGCCCAACTGCAGGCTTTGGCGGTGGCCGCCTTCCAAGCGATTGGCGCTGAGGGGCTGGCGCGGATCGACTGCTTCTATGACGCTTCAGCGCCGCCCGGTGAACAGTTCACCATCAATGAGATCAACACCATGCCGGGCTTCACGCCGATCTCCCAATACCCGCAGATGTGGGCCGTTTCGGGACTGCCCTATACCCAACTGATCAGCGAACTGATTGACCTGGCCTTGGACCGGCCGTTGGGCCTGCGCTGATGGACGAATCCGCCTTGTTGGCCGGATTCGTGCCGGGGCTGCCGCAGCATGACGGGGTCTTGTTGGGGCCGGGGGATGATTCGGCGGTGGTGGCCGCCACCGATGGCCGGTTGACTGTTTCGACTGACATCTTGGTGGAAGGCGTTCATTTCCGCCGGGCTTGGTCCAGCCCGTTCGATTTGGGCTGGCGATTGGCGGCTCAGAATCTGGCCGACGCGGCGGCCATGGGAGCTGCGCCGAAGTACCTGGTAGCGGCCTTGAGCGGGCCTCCGGACAGTTTGACGCCAGCCTTCTTGAACCAGTTCGCCGCCGGTTTGGCCGGCTTCTGTGACCGTCATGGCACGGCGGTGGTGGGTGGCGATCTGTCCGCCGGGCCGCAGTTGACGCTATGTGCCACGGTCTTGGGAGATTTGGCCGGCCGTCCGCCGGTCACCCGGTCTGGCGCTCGCCCCGGTGACATTGTCGCCTTGCACGATGCCGCGCCGGCCGGCTCCCCGAATCCGGCACCTTGGCGTCCGCCCCAGTGCCCTACCCACGGGTCCCCGCCGCCCGGCCGGCTGGGCCGGTCAGCTGCCGGTTTGGCCTGTTTGACGGCCGGCTTGAATCCGGCGGATTTGGCACCTGACAGTGTTGAAGCGGCAGCTATCAGCGGCTATTTGCGCCCGGACCCAGACATTGGCCAAGGACGCCTGGCGGCGCTCGCCGGTGCCACCGCCATGTTGGATGTTTCGGATTCACTGACCCTGGATGCCGAACGTTTGGCTCAGGCCAGTGGCGTACAGATCTGGCTGGACTCGGAGGCCGCGCCCATCCAAGCGGCCTTGGACCAACTGGCTCCATTGGCCGCTCGGCTTGGGGCCCAGGCGACTGGTTGGGTCTGGGGCGGCGGTGAAGACCATGCGTTGCTGGCCACCTTCCCAGCTGAGGCTCCGCTGCCAGAGGGCTGGAGCGGCATCGGCCAAGTGCGGGAAGCGGGCGAAACTGGGCCTGGTGTGGACGGTCCGGTTGTCAGCGGCTGGGACCACCTGGCGCCTAGCTGACAGCCCGCGCGGACAAGGCAGCCCCAGGCCGAGGCGATGGGTGCTAAGTGGGTGGGCGAAGATCTACGCCAGTGGCGTACAAAGAAGAAGGTTGAGCGGCCTGCTGAGCACCT
>JAIRTF010000094.1 GCA_031255075.1 Bifidobacteriaceae bacterium
GGCGCCGGCGAACATCATCACCACGATGGCGAAGAGGGCCACGAAGACGAACATGACCATGACGACCATGAAGACGAACACGACGAATAACCCCACGCTAGGAGCCAACCGCTCCTAGCGCCCCACCCCTGTTTAGGGGCGGGTGGCCCCCGCAGGCAGCCTCCGGCATTCGGCTCCCCGCGGGGGCTTCAACTTGCCTGCCCCAGACCCGCCGATGCCGTGCCGGAACCGGCGGTCCCGCACTTGAACCAAGAACCGTGCCCCTGTTCCTTCTTGATTCTCCTCAGGCCAGATGGCTACGGACCGAGGAGGACGGCTGGGACCACCAGCACACCGTCGTCTCGGCGGCGGAACGCCCGGCTGCCCGTGGTGACCACGATGGCAGCGGCCAACTGCTCTCCCAGTTGGTCGCGCAGCCAGACTAAGTGGCGGGTGTCTTCTGCGGTCACCGATGGAGTCAGTTTGACTTCGATAGCCACCACCCGCCGGCCGCGCTGGACAATGAAGTCAATCTCATGGTCTCCGTTACGGGTGCGCAAATAGCTGACGTGCGCGCCGAGCGCATCGCCATAGGTGAGCAGGCTTAGACCGACCAGCGCCTCGAACAGCCTGCCCGCTATCGAGCCAAACTTTGGTCCGAAGATCGGCTCAACTGGACCCTCGGCAATGTCTTGCGCCCCCAGGCCCAGCAGGCGCGCGGCCAGGGCCGGATCGGCCAGAAAGTGCTTCGGCGTCTTGGACAGACGCTTGATCGATGAGCCGCTCGGGTCCCAAGGCCCCACCTCGTCAAGTAGCCACAAGCTTTGGAGAATGTCCCGGTAGGCGATGGCTGTCTTGGCGGCCGGCTTGTCCCCTTCGCCTGGGGTTGCCGCAGCCAGGAGGGTGTCATAGCCGGTCGTTGTGCCGGTGGCGGCCGCATATGCCCGAAGCCACCGTCTCAGCGTCTCCGGTCGGCGCACCAAGAGTCCCTGCTCTGCGAACTCCCGAGAGACCACGTTGTCGATATACGCCTGCAGATGGCGTTGCCTGACGGGCTCAGAGTAGTGGCGCAAACCTGGAAAGCCCGATGCCGCGATCTCACGTGCGTAGTCAGCGGGCGCCATCGTGGTAGACCCTTCGACGTGGGCCACCTCTCCCTTCAGCGCCGCATCAAGGCTAACCACAGGCTCAGCCAAGGCGCGTTCAGCCAATGAGAGGGGACGCATCCGTACCTGCACAATCCTTCCGGCGCCGGAGTGAATGTGGGCTCCGACCGGTGCCGCGCTGCCGGCCAAGATGAATTGACCCGCGGGGGCACCATCATCGACGTCACGGCGCACTTCATCCCAGACTTCGGGGACATGCTGCCACTCGTCGATCAGCACCGGGCCTTTGAGTTCCGCCAGCGGCCGGCGCTCCAACAGGAAGGCCTCTCGTGAAGCAGCTTGGTCCAGACGGAAGACCTTATGCGCCCGCCGCTCGGCTGTTGCGGTCTTGCCTACCGCCTTCGGCCCAGCTAGCGACACGGCTGCTGTCTCGGCCATCAACTGGTCCAGCACCGGGTCAACTATCCGCTGTTTGTAGGTGCCCTTCATGGCCAGGATAGTACCTGGTCAGAGCCTCTAGGTCAATGATCGCCGGTACTTTAGGTCAATGATCGCCGGAGGCTCCGGCGGCGGGAATGCATCAGACCAGCGCCGAACAGGCCGGCCGCCAGGCCCAGGCCCGCGATCAGCGGCGAACTGGTGCCTGTAGGCGGTAGCCCCTTACCGGGTACCTCCGGGTCTGACGGATCAGTTGGAGGCTCTGGCTGGCCTGGCGGCGGCTGAGGAGCTTCGGCCACTTGGAGGGAGAAGCTGACCGATGGTTTGGTGATCTCACCAGCGTTGAATGAGTCCAAGGCCCGGCCGGTGATGGTGGCATTGCCCATGCTCAAAACGGTGACCTCACCGGTGGTTGGGTTGACTGAGGCCACTGCCGGGTCGGAAGACTCCCAGGCAACAGCCTTATCGTCCGGGTCGAAGCCGGCCCGCGGAACCACAGAGCTGAGCCCTGGGCCGGCGGCGGTGTACGCCCGGCTGGGTGTGGCGGTCGGAGTGAACGGCTGCTGAGCCAGTGTGACGGCGTAGACGTCGCCATCGTCATCGTCGGTGGTGTCTTCGGTATCCAGCGGAACCGACAGGCCCAAGTCTTCTACCAACGCCGTGAAGCGGCACTGCGCAAAGCTGACCGCTGTTGAACCGGGCACCGTCTCAGGTTGTTCTATCCCGCTGGCCTGGGGGTCCGTATCGATACCAGCGACCGCCTCTTGCAGGGTGTAGTTGGCGGCGGAATGGAAATCAATGTTGTAGAGGCGCACATTCGGGTTGTTGGGCCCACTCAGGGTGATGGTCTGGCCGGCCTTGAACGGCACCAGAGTGTCATCGGCGCCGCCGGACGGATCGATGGCGGCGGAGAACAGTGTTTCGGCATCGGGCACTGCCTTGATGTGAACGTTCGGCGTGTTGGTGGCCGGGTTGCCGTACAGCTGGTGGAAGGAGGCCATAGTGAAGCCCGGCAGCTCGCCGGCACCGTCCGCCACGATCTTGATATAGGTGTCGGTGGCCAAGCCGCGGCCGTTGGCGTTGATGTTAGTGCTGGGAGCCTGACCCAGCCGGCGCAAGACGGTCTCAATGCCCTCCAGTTGCTGATTGACGCTGCCCTGCACGTGGGTGCTGTCCGGTTGCCTGACCAGCCAGGCGCCATCTTTGGCGTCGAAGAGCACCTGCCGATAGTTTCCTGAACTGCCCCATGCTTGGCGGGCGTCATCGAGCGACTCGTAGACGTAGATCTGCCCAGAGAAACCGCCCGTCGAGGTGCTGGAACTCGAAGTCCCGGTGGCAGTGCCAACATTGAACACGGCATAGCGGTAGTTGTCCGGCAGAGTGACGTTGCCGAAGGCGTTGGAAGCCAACGCCAGCCGGTTCCAGGTGGGGGCGTTCTCGCCAATCCCCAGGAAGGGCGGGTCGTCATATCCGGTGATCCGCAGGTCCCCGGCAAAGCGAAGATCAGTGGCCCGAACGGTAGCGGCAGAAGAGCCGCTGGCGCCGTAGTCCACCCAAAGTGGCTGGGAGGAGCCATCATCGCTCGGCAAGGTCCATTCAATGGTGAGGTCCTTGATGTTCATGCCGGGCACGTCTTTGAGGGTCACTATGCGGTAAACCGAGATCGCTGAATCGCTGCCATAGATGTTGGAGAAGGTTACGCCTTCAAGGTTGTTTGGGCTGCTGTTCGCCTGGTGAATGTTGAAGCCACCATTGGTGACGCCCATGCAGGAGCCCACCAGGCATTGAGCCTTACCCACGTTTCGGGCGGTCACGTCCTTGAAATAGGCGCTCGCGCCGCCGGCGAAGTAGAACAGGTACTCGCCACGATCCCTGGAACCGGAACCCGAAAAGACCCTGTGCCAGCCGCCTGCGCTGGTGTAGTCATCCGTCGGGTTGGTGTTCGGGTCGCTGCCGGGGCTGTACGTCCAGTAGCCGTTCCCTTGTCCAGGGGTAGTCCCCTGATGCAGAACCGAACTGCCGTCGGCGTCAATCACCAGGTTCCGCCAGTAGAGGTTTGTGCCCAGGACCGCGTAGCGCTCAATGGCATTGGTTTGGACCATGGTTGGTTGGTTGGAGCCGCCCCAGCCGTAGATGCCGCTTTGCTTCTTGAACACCACCGGGTTAGGCCCGTCAGGGGAAGTCAAACCAACCAGAGCGTAGCCCGCGCCGGCAGCACCGGAGATGCGGGTATAGGCGCTCTTCTCGTCGTTGAAATAGGTGCCCCCGTCCACAAACAGGGTGGAGTTCGCCTTGCCGGCGGACAACTCGGTGGTGAACTCGGCTGCGCCGTCGCCGTTGGCATCTGGCAGCAGAATGGTGGTCGCCTGGAAGACAGTTTGCCCATTCGCCACGCCACTGGTGGCAACGGTGCCGGTACCGGTCGCGTCGTCGAACGTCACGTAGACCGTCTGGCCGTTGGTGTAGTTGGCACCGTTCGAGGTGACGAAGTAGTAGTTGGCCTTGCCCTTGTAGGTGATTTCGGATTCCCGGTACGGCTTGGCGGCCGGACTGCCAAACGGCAGGGAACCTGAATCTACGGCAACTGTTGGCAAGGTGGCCTCATCGTGAACAATGACGCCCGCGCTCGCGCTCTGGGAGAGTGCAACTCCGGCCAGCAAGACAACGCCGGCAGCCGCGGCCGCCAGCCATTTGGGGTTTTTCATTTTCCGCCTCGGGGGATATTCCTGCAGGTTGTCCTGCTATCTTAGCGTGCGGAGCCGGGCCGCTGCTTTGGTGTTCACCCAGGGCCGGTGCCAACGCCTATGCTCAGCCTTGGCTCGCGCCAACTCAGCTCTCCAAGGGAAGTCAATGAAGCCCTTCGTGGCCTTCGATTTCCAACAGGGCGATCTTCCTGTTCAGGCCGCCGGCATAGCCAGTCAATTGACCGGTTGAGCCGATCACCCGGTGACAGGGCACCACTATCGAAATGGGGTTGTGGCCAACTGCGCCCCCGACTGCACGGGCAGCCACCACCCGGCCGCCCATCTCGGTTGACAGCCGTTTGGCGATGGCGCCATAGGTTGTGGTTTGCCCGTATGGAATTGACCGCAATGCCTGCCACACCCGCCGGCGGAAGTCTGATCCGACAAACGCCAGTTTCAGGTCAACGGCCGGGGCCTGGCCGTCGAAGTAGGCTTCCAGCCAGGTTCCCAACGCAGTCAGCGCCAGGTGGCCAGGATTCGGTTCCCAGGACTCGGCAGCGGTCGGATAGTGCTTTTGGCCGTCAAACCACAGGCCGGTGATGGCGCCTTGCTCGGCGGTTCCGGTGAGCCTGCCGAGGGGCGAATCGAACTGACAGGAGTAGATCATCTTTGCACCTTCCTGCCGGTGATTCTATCCCCGCCCAGCTCAGTTGAACGGCCTCTCGGATGCTCGCGGCCAGCCCTTAGGTGAACAGTTCTTCCAAGCCGGCTTCTGGGACCTGTTTCAGGTACGCCCCCCAGACGCCGTTCGGGGCGACCACCGCCAGGTAGAGCCGGTATTCGCCGCAGTGCTTGACCAGTGAGCTCTTGTAGAAGTGGTAGCCGGCCAGCGCTGGATCAATCCCCACTGGATCGATCAGCCGGCCCTGGCCAAGGTTCAGGCCGTCCTGGGACTGGGTGTAGAACAGCGCGAACCGCGAGCCGCCGGAGCCGTTCGGTTGGTAGCCCAGCACCAGCGCCTCCAAACCCAGATCGGTGGCGACAATTTCTTGGTGCCACGGCACATACCCGTCAGTCAGTTCGATCTCCACGGGGGCGGGCTCAGTCCAAGACTTCAGGTCGCTGCTTTCGGTGTAGAGAATCGCGCCACCATAGTTCGAATACCACAGGCGGTAGAGCCCATCTTCGAACAGCAACGATGGGCTCATATAGGCCTGACCGTTGCCGTCGAATACCGTTTCCTTTTCGGACCAGTTGATGCCATCAGGGGAGGTCATGCGGTAGATCAGGTTGTGGGAGTTGTCCGGCTTGATCTGGCCATCTTTGGCGGGATTGTAGCGGAACCACAATTCGAAACCTTCGGGGCCACGCAGCAGGTAGCCATCGGAGTAGTGGCCTTTGCGGTCCGCATCCTGCGGCACCCCAGACACCGGGTTGGTAATGCCGACCGGTTCGGTCCAGACCCTGCCATCCTTGGAGACCAGCACTGATGGGTTCTCTTTGGAGCCATCTTCGAAGGGGTATGGGGTCATGGTCATCCAGTAGGTGTGCCCCTGGAAGCCTTCCTCTGCGAACTGGACGTTGAAGTGGGTGGCCTGACCAGAGCCGTCATAGGTGGGGATGTCCAAGAATCCGTCTGCCGCCTCAGGCTGGGGTGTGCAGATGTTCTCAGACGGCTCGGGCGCCTCAGACGGTGCGGGAGTCGGATCAGCCGACGGTGGCAGGGTGGGCGTCGCAGTTTCGTTGCCGGATGTGCAACCAACAATACCCATAATCAAAACCAGGCCGAATACAACTACCTTCTTCTTTACACCCATTACCTCGCCTTTCGCGCGCGCGCCATCAACTCAAGGTGGGCGAAGTCGTCCCATGCTAACACGGGCTCTCCAGCAGAGGGAAATCTAGGCCTTTTCCGACCGGCAGCAGATTGGCCGAGCCCTACAGCCCGGCCCCTGACTCTCCGGTTACACGTTGAAACGGAATTCGACTACGTCGCCATCTTCCATGACGTAGTCCTTGCCTTCTATGCGCAACTTTCCGGCGGCCCGGGCCTCAGCCAAGCCACCTAGCTCCACCAGGTCGGAGTAAGACACCACCTCGGCTTTGATGAAACCACGCTCAAAATCGGAGTGAATCACGCCGGCGGCTTGAGGGGCGGTCCAACCCCGGCGAATGGTCCAGGCGCGGGATTCCTTGGGGCCGGCCGTCAGGAAGGTCTGTAGTCCAAGGGTGGCGAAGCCGACTCGGGCCAACTTGTCCAGCCCTGGCTCCGCCTGGTCGGATTCGGCCAG